>CAMFLN010000401.1 GCA_945957305.1 uncultured Planctomycetaceae bacterium
CCGTTTTCATCGTGTAGTCGGTCAAATTCAAACAACCCCTTTTGGTAGTGTAAAAAAATATCACTGTGCAATTGGGTCTCTGGATCTTCCGCTTCTTTCGGGCCGAGTTGCCGCAATCGTTCGATGTTCATATAGCCGTGACCCGCAAAGCGGCCCGGTCGGCGTTCGGCGGCCTCGAGCATTGCGGGGACGCGCGGATCGCGGAAGAACTCGGGCAGGGCATCGACCAGCGGAGGGTGCTTCTCGTTCGTCAGCACGTTGAAAGTATTAGGACCATGCTGGAACACCTTGACCTTCGACTCGTGTTCTTGCCAAATCTCTTCGGCACGACGCCGCATATCATCGATGGTCGCTTCGGGCAGGAAGTTTGGGATGACCACCACGCCGTCCCGTTCCAACGTTTCGATGTGTTCCTTGATCGACGAATCCAGATGCACGCGCGGGGCACGCATCGAATGCATCATGCGCGCGATCACCGTGCGCGCCACTTGTGCGCCCAGCCGGTTCATCACGGGGCTTTCGACGGTTTTATCGGCAGAGAAGAACCGGGTTACGGAACGAGTCGCGGAAGGCATGCTACATCCTCCGGTGCGTAAGCTGCGGCTGAAAGTCTGCTGTGACGGAAAACTGCGAGGTTCAAGTGCGAACGCACCGAACGCTCAACTTTGCCCTGGTTGTCGCCGACCGCGAACCAGGCGGAACTGCTCTTCGAGCCAGGTTGCATCGCCGAATTCGGGACGGATCAAACGCGGTTTATGCGGTGAAACCAGTTTGCGGTAAATCACCGCCGCCGTGATCCCTGTGACAATATAACAGGCCGAATGGGCGATTGCCGCTCCTATGATTCCTAACGGGGGGATCAGGAGCAGGTATAGCGGCATCCCCACCAAGGCGCCCACCAGTACCGTGGTCCCCGAGTAGTGAGGGCGCCCGGTGCCGGCAAAATACTTGGTCAAGACTTTGACCGTGCAAAATGAGACTGTGCCCAACATGAGCAGGGACATGGGCGTGCGGCACCCCTCGTAGGCGCTGCCCCAGAACAGCACCATCAAGGGCGGGGCCACGATGACCACGGCAATAGCCCCGAGGGTCATCGTCCAAAACACGATGCGGTTCAAACGATCCACCAATTGCGCTTGTTCTTCCTTATTGCGGGCAGCGGCAATTTTGTTTTGCAGCACGAACGAAATCGAGTCCGGCAGCGCCCACAGCATTTCGGTGATCATGACCACGGGACCGTAGACGCCTAATCGATCGGGGGTGGCGACAGCACCCAGCACAAACTTGTCCAGTCGTCCATTGGTCGTGACCGCCACATCGGCCAGCCAAGCCCGCAGGCCGTAGCGCCAGGCTTCGTGCAAGTAATGTGAATCGAAGCGCAGATGGGGGCGGTAACGGCGCAGGAAGGCCACGAGGATGCCGGTCAAAATCAAGATATTTGTGGCGACGATCCCGATCACGGCTCCCTGAACTCCGTAGCCGCCAATGATCACCAGGGCCCACATCAGGGCGGCCGTCAACAACGCGGTGAACAGCTGCACCCGATTGTTCAACGTGAACCACGAGTCGCCGAGTGCCAGCCGGGTCAGAGACAGAATCGAACTTTGCAAAGGTAGAATCAGCAAGATCGGCAGCATCATCGACGTGGCCGTCTGTTTGGCGGTTTCGCCCAGCAGGTCGCATTGCCACAGCGTGGTCAACAGCAACGTGCCGAATAGCCCTTGCAAAAAAGCGGTCGTCAGGCAAGTGACAAACACCTGGTTCACGCTATAGCGCCGGGTCGAAACGAAATAGGTCGCCGACGCATTGAGTCCCAACATCAACAACGGCAGACTAAGCGTCCCCTGTAGCACGAGAAACTCATAGATCCCGCGCTGCGTGGTGCCCAGCGCCTTCACGACCATGATGCTGGTGAAGATCGTGACGGGCAGGGTAAAGATCCGCGTGGTGAAAATGTTCAGCGTGTGCCGCGCGGAAGAGACCTTCGCTGCTGGCTTAGCCGGTTGTTCTTCGCTCACGGACTCGTTTTCACCCAGTTCGGACATGGATTTCCGTGCAAAGCGTTCAGGACGTTGCGTTCGCGCCGATTAAGGAAATCAGGCGGCCCGCCAGGAACCGTTCGGTTTTTTCCATCGACTCTTGCGTGCATCCGCCGATGTGCGGCGTGATGATCAGCTGCGGATTGCTCTGGGCGAACTCGACCAGCGGGTGGCTGCCCATGCCGGTGGACTTCTCGTCTCGCAAGACGTCGAGTGCCGCCCCCGCCAGCCGTTTCGACTGCAGTGCGTCCAGTAGCGCCGCTTCGTCAAGCAATTCGCCGCGCGCCGTATTGATCAGCCAGGCGCCGGGACGCATCGCGGCCAACTGCTCACGACCGAAAAAGTCGATCGTGTCGTCGCACAAATTGACATGCAGCGAAACGATGTCGGACTCCGCCAGCAGGCGCGACAGCGGCACCTTCGTCAAGCCAGGCTCGATATCTTCCAAGTCGACGTCCGGATCGGCAACCAGCACACGCATGTCGAACGCTTGCAGGTAGCGAGCGACGATCGTGCCTAGCCGGCCGTATCCGACGATGCCTACGGTCTTGCCGTAGAGTTCGCGTCCTTGGAAATCGTCGCGGTTCCAGTGCCCTTGCCTGGTGTCGACGACGGCGGCGGGGATCTGACGCAGCAGGGACAGGATCAGACCCACGGTCAGTTCGGCCGTGGCCCGCACGTCCTTCAAGAATTCGACTTCACCCTTGAGTGACACAACCTGGATGCCACGGCGCGCGGCTTCGCGCAGATCGATATGGTTCAAGCCGGTGGTTGGCGACACGATGTATTTCAAGCGGCGGCAGGCATCGAGAACCTCGCGATCAATCCGGTTCCGCAAACGCACCCACAGGACGTCCGCATCGACGACAGCCGTGAGCAGACCGGCACGGTCTAAATCCCGATCGGCGACCTCGGCGATCCCCTGCAGCGCTTGCAGCGCCGCAGGTGAAAAGCCGCTCGACTCTGCGATCAGGATTTTCAACTCGAAACCTCTCCGGCATGCGAGGCCTGGTAGGCCAGCAGGCATTCGACCAAAAACAGGTCGAATGGTGCATCAATGTTGCAGGCGCGTTCGGTCGGCATCAGCCAGGCGCGGCAGTCCTGGCCTTTGAATGAGTTGCCGTCCATCAAGACGTCACGACGTGTCACGTAGACCGATCCGTCGCGCAAATACAGCTTGGGCAGGTCTTGTCGCCGCTGCCCCTCGAACGATTCCGCGAACGGAGGATCGATAACTCGTCCCTCGGAATCGACAAATTTCATCCGCGCGGGATGCCGTTCGCCGACATCAGCAAACGAAATCACCGAGTCAGCGCCGGTTTTTTCCAAGAGTTCGATCGCTCCGTCAATATCCGCAGCCAGCCGCAGCGGGTTCGTCGGTTGCAAGGTGAAGATCGCATCAAAGCGGTCCCCAGCAGCTTCCAGCCGCCGCACGACATCCTGCACGACCGGCAGCGATGGCGTGTCATCCCGCGCCAGCTCTGCCGGACGCATAAAGGGAACTTCCAACCCGCATTCCCGGCCTACCCGGGCAATTTCTTCATCGTCAGTCGACAGTACGACGCGCGCCAGGTGTTGCGCAGCGAGTGCCGCCTCGGCCGTGTAGGCGATGAGCGGCTTGCCGGCCACGAGGGTCGTGTTTTTGCGCGGGATGCCCTTCGAGCCCCCCCGCGCCGTGACGATTCCTAAAACTCGCAGCATGAACGGTCGATTCGCGCAGGCGTTATTCGTTGACGAAATGCAGTCTCTTTTGCACGTACGGAGTTAGCGCGGCGAGCCCGGCGGCAATGCGCTCAGAGACGTGGCCATCGCCGTACAGCGTGCTGGGGGCGTAGCGGCCATGCGCCAAATGCTTGCGCACGGCGGCCTCAATCGTGTCGGCCGTGGGATCGCACGGTGTGACATGCACGTCGTGTTCGCGTCCTTCTTGCCGGTGTCCGACCAAAACGACCGGAGTGCCAAAATAACCCGCGTCCCGCACAAAGCTGCTCGAATTACCGATGGCACAGGACGTATTGGCCAGAACCTTCAGGTATTTCTCCGGCGTGAGGTTGGTCAGAGTGCGAATCCAGTGCGGATTGCGCTTCTCGCGAAACACGCGGATCGCCTTGCTGATGTGGTCTGACCCGGCGTCGATGTTGGGCCACAACAAGACGGTCGGTTTTTTCAGCCGATCGAGAGCCGTGAGCAGAGCTTCGATCTGCGCTCGCTCGCCGCCGAATTCCGTCGTCGTGGGATGGAACAAGACCAACAAGAAGGGCTCTTTGACGTCGATCGTGGCGCCGCCGCCACGTGAATTGATCACCGTCGGGTCGAGCGTGCGGTCCAAAGCCCGGGCGATATCGCTCGAGGGGCAACCAGTGCCGAGAATCGTGTCGGGCCGTTCCCCCATCCGCACCAGGTATTGTGCCGAGCGCTTGGTGCTAGGGAAATGAAAATGGGAAAACTTGCTGATGGCGTGCCGGGCACTTTCATCGATCGAGCCCGAGACTTCGCCCCCCTGTACGTGCACAATGCACAGGTTCATGTAAGCGGCCGCGATCGTGGCGGCGAGCGC
>CAMFLN010000402.1 GCA_945957305.1 uncultured Planctomycetaceae bacterium
ACTATGGACGCCGCGCGCCGGAGCGTGCACCGCAACGCACTCGCCGCTCGGCCGTCCGCCGTGCCGGGACCAAGGTGTCAGCATTCAACGGGATGCACCGCCGTCGCAATAAGCACTGGAACTGGTAAAGCGTACCTGTTCCAGCGGCTGCACAGCGCGATATCCGCTTGTGGGATATCCACCGCTGGGCCGATGGCTGTGATGGGCCCGTTGTGCAAAGCAAGCGATCGTACCCGGCGATGACGTAGACCGTGCATCAGACGGCATGATCTACGTCGTCGCTACGTTTAAGAATTACCAACCCCGCGACTTCATGGCGCAATTGTTGCAACGCAATTGTATTCGGGCCACGACCGTGAGGCGCCCAGCTCTTGGAATGGGATGCACTGAACATGGAAGAAATCCGAACAGGCTATGAGCCCAAGTCCGACGAACTATTGTCGGCCTGCAAAGAAGCACTGGCCTTCGTCTTGCGGGCTGTCGATGCCGACTATCGTGCCGAGGGATTTGACCCGGCTGAACACGTGACGGCCAAGCGTTTGATCGCGGCAATCGCCCGGGCCGAAGCCCAACCGGTGAAGCAACGGGACCCCGCCCCGTGGCCGAGCCGAAATCCCTTGGGCGACTGCCTGGTGACGAGTGCTCCAGCGTTCGCCAAGTAAGACTTAACCAGCTGCTCTGCAAGCCACCAGGCTTATTGCAGAGCGCGCTGGAGAATCGCGCGAAAATCACGCACGCGTTCAAGTTCGGCGCCGGCCGGCTGATGTTCGATCAGCCAGTCGGCGTCTTGCTTTGCGCCCTCATGCTCACCGGATTGCCAACGCAAGAGCGCTCGAGCCCAGCGCTGTTCTGCAGCGTCAGGCGAGAGTGCCAAGGTAGCGTCCAGGTAACGCAGCATGGCGCTCTCATCCCCCGCACGCTGCGCGGCCCCCACGAGGTTGTTCAAAATCCGCAAGGCAATGGCCCGTTTCGTCATTGCTTGCCGGCTTTCTGCCGTTAACGGTGAACCGGTCGCTGCCAAGACGCGCTCGTTGGCTTCTTCGTCGGTGATGACCTCACCTCGATCAAAAACGTCCAGCAGGCGGGCTGCTCCCATGGCGGGCCGAAAGCGCACGACAAAATGGCCGGGCAGCCCCACCCCTTCGACTTTCAGGGCAAGCCGCCGCGCCAGTTCCATATAAACCACCGAGAGGGTAATGGGCAGGCCCTCGCGATCATCCAGCACTTCGTTGATATAGCTGTTCGCGCGATGATAGTAGTAGGTGCGGCTGCCGTGAAAGCCGCTTTCTTCGAAAAAGAACTTATTGAGAGCTGCCAGGCGGGCTTCCTCGTCGGCGTCCGCCGGAATTCCCCCGGCAATATCGGCAGCCATCCGGTTGACCAACTCGCGATAAGATTCGATATCGATCTCCGCGTTATCCAAGCAAGAAATCAGTAACGTCGCAATGAGTAGATCGATCTCCTCCTCGGGTTGGTTCAACTGCTTGAGCAGATCCGCTTGCACACGCGATTGCGTCAATCCTTCGCTCAGGCGGCGCAATTGAAGGGCCTGTTGCGCCAGTCGATCGGCTCGTTCGGTCAGCGACGAGGGAGTGACTTCGCCGGCGGCGGCCAATTGCTCGGTCAGGGCCAGCGCCGGCAGACGGTCGGCCGGCAATTCGGTCAGCAATTTATCAATACGTGCCGCGACATCTGCGGGGGCATGGGGAGAGGCGAGTTCCTTCCCCAGTTGAAAGCCTTTGAACTCAGCCTTGGTATCGCGGAATTTTGCCAGTCCCACTCGTCCCACGGGCGCATCTGCCATTTCCAACGAGATCACTGCATGGCCGTTGACCGAACAAACGACTCGTTGCGCTGTGACGCGTACATGCAGTTTATTCCATTCTCCCTGGCGGTAAGCGGCGGAATTTTGTTGCGAGAGTATTTTCCAATTCAACACGTCCGGCCCGTCGAAGCGAGTCAACTGCAGGCCGCCGTTACTCGGGTAAAAGCCGTAATGTTTGTCTCCGCCATCGGCGCCAAAGACTAAGCCGGCCGCTCCGGCCTCGTCGTCCAAGCGGACACTGACCGCCACTTCGAATGGCAGTTCTTGCATTTCCTTCGTCGACAGGCAGAGCGAGCGGCCGCCAAAAGCCTCCCCCTCCCCTTCGACCACGATGCGATTTCCTCGTGTTCGCCACTGCGCTCCCCACAGCGTTTGCCAACTGCGAGAATCAACCACGCTTTGCTGGATCCACCGGTCGATGGGCACGGGGTTGGGCTTTGCCAACAGCGGCTTCAAGTCATTGATCGGCATCGCAAAGCCAAGGTTGGCCGTTACGGCCGACTTCATGGTCAAAATGCCGTGCACGTGCCCTTGCAGATCGACCAGCGGACCGCCGCTGTTTCCTTGCTCCACGGGAATGGCCAGTTGAATCATCGATCGATCGTCGATCTCTCTGCGACCCGAGACCACGCCTGCCACCACGCTGTGGCGCAAACCTTGAGGATTTCCCAGGGCGACCACAGCCTGACCGGCCCGCAACGATTCGGAGTCACCCAGCCGCAGCGGTTTGAGTCCGCGCGCGTCGATGCGGAGAATGGCGAGGTCGAGAAATCGGTCATAAGCGTGAATTCCTAAGACCTTCGCTCGTTTGCCGTCAGCCAGCTGTACTTCGATCGCGCGCCCTTCGCCGATGACGTGCATATTGGTGGCGATCAGCCCTTCGTCATCCACGACAAATCCGCTTCCCAGCCCACGCAGTTTTCCGTCGCGGCCGGCGACCGAGATAACGGCCAGTGATGGATGCGCTTGTTGATAGACTTTTTCGACAGCCGCTGCATCGCCGGCGGGGCCCAGTGGCGCTGCGGCCTCGCCGGCAAGCGGCGCTGACTGTTCTTCCTCGCCCCGCGCTTGTAAGACCATGCTTGCCAGGCCCAACGAGAGGAGAGAGCAGACGAGCGTTCGATAGAAATTGGGTACCAAGCGCATATACACTCCATGGCGCGGCGGGACAGGCTTATTCAGCAGGTCAAACGCGTACACGCTCCACGGCGGGATGCGGGACGGTTTGACACTCTCGCAGGGCGTCTCCATGATAAGAAGCCTCTTAGGGGTTGGCAAAAAACCTCGTCTACTCCCAGGCCCACAGCATGCAGGCTAGCGAAATCTGCTTTCTGTCCGCTGAGCAACTTGCGGCCGAGATCCGCGCGCGACGCATCTCGCCTGTCGAAGCCGTCGATGCCGTGTTGCAACAGGCGGACCGGCTGAATGGAGAGCTGAATGCGATTGTCACGCGCACCGACGAGAGGACGCGGCAGCAGGCGCGAGATGCCGAGGCCGCGGTCATGCGCGGCGATGCCTTGCCGCCCCTGTGGGGAGTGCCGATCACGGTCAAGGACCTGCACCTCACGGCGGGGATCCGCACGACTCTCGGCTCGAAGCTGTTCGAGAATTTCATTCCGCAGCAGGATCAGCCGATCGTTGAACGCCTGAAGCAGGCCGGGGCGATCATCGTTGGCAAGACCAACACCTCGGAGTTCGGCCTGATCCCGCTTGCCGCCAATGCGTTGTTCGGCGAATCGTGCAACCCGTGGGACACTCGCTACAACACCGGCGGGTCGAGCGGTGGCGCCGCCGCAGCCGTCGCCTGCGGCATGGGGCCCTTGGCCACGGCCAGCGACGGCGGCGGGTCGATCCGGATTCCGGCCAGCTTCTGCGGCATTTTTGGACTCAAGCCCCAAATGGGACGCGTGCCGCATGTCCCCTTCCCGCGTGGCTGGGAGTCACTGTCGCATCAAGGCATGTTGTCGCGCACAGTGCGTGATACGGCGCTCGCGCTGGATGTGATCTCAGGGCCGCATGCGCTTGATCGCTGGAGCTTGCCCAAGGTCGGGCGTAGCTTTCTGGACGCGTGCACGGGCGATGCGCGCGGGCTGCGTGTGGCCTGGTGCGCGCGGCTCGGGCAATTGCCGGTCGAAACCGAGGTTTATCACGTCTGCGAACAGGCCGTGAAGCGTTTCGAGCAATTGGGGTGCTCAGTCGACACGCTGGAACTCGACTTGCCTGATTTGGGGCCAGCTCAGCAAACCATTGTCTTGTGCGAAGCGGCCGTGGGCATGCAAGAGCGACGCGCCGAGTGGGAACAAACCATCTTTCCGCCGACACGCAAGATGTTGCCCAATGCCGACAAGCTGACATACTACGATCTGGTGCGTGCACAATGGGCGCGCGAAGAATATTGGGAAAAAATCGGCCCGCTGTTCGACGAGTACGATGCCCTATTGACGCCTACGGCGCCCATCACTGCCACGCTCAACGGCACGCTTGGCCCCAAAGTGATCGAAGGGCGCGCGGTGCGAGCCCTCTCGTGGCTGGGACACGTGGTGCCGGCGAACATGACCTGGCAACCCGCCGCCAGCCTGCCGGTGGGCTTCGATAGCCTGGGCCTTCCCGTCGGATTGCAAATCATTGGCCGGCGCCATGACGAATGGACAGTTTTGCAACTCGCGAGCGCGTACGAAGCTGCGCATCCTTGGGCTCAACGTCGGCCTCCGATCGTGGGAGAATGAAATCACGAATCCACCGATGACGCCGAGAACGCAGATCCTAGGGG
>CAMFLN010000403.1 GCA_945957305.1 uncultured Planctomycetaceae bacterium
AAATGGAGCGTTAGGACTCCGGGCTTCGGGAAGTGCCAGAATGACGGAGCGAATCCACTGGAGGCATCAGCATGATGAATGGGATCAACAACAACCCGGCGCCGCTGCTCAATAAGCTTGTCTTCGGTCTGGTGCGAGGCGTCGCGGTGTCCGTGGAGGTGTTTTTACACCGTCGGTTTGGCCTGCGGTACCTGAGCCAGTACGGTTGCTTGGGAGCGTTCGTGATGATGCTCTATTGGTTCTGCTGGCCAGACGCCGAGTCAGGGCCGTTTATGGCTTACTTGTTCTTGTATTTGGCGAATTGGCTCTTCATCACTTTCACGACACGGGTGCGCTTCTGGCGGGGAGACAACGAACACACGCTATATAGCGGATATCCGATCGTCCTGCGTCGGGGGCGTGAACATCGTGAATACAAGGTGAAGCAGTTCTTCGAGCCTCTATTGGTCGGTGCCGTGGGTTTCTACGTGCTGCAATGGAACCGGCCGCTTGGGATCTATTGGATAGGCGCCGGAGTGTGCTTGTTTATTTCGAGTGCGTGGGAGCGAAGCTGGCTGAACTGGCAGGCTTTGGCCCTGCACGACGCGACGCTGGAACAGCAGCAATCGTTCCGGCGGTTTAAAGAGATCCACGGGACGAGAATCTAGCGGCTTCAAACGGGAGAAGTAATACATGGACTCACTGTTTTGGAAATGGTTTGCAGTGGGATTGTGCCTATTGGGGACAGTGCTGCTGAGCTTGGTCATTTGTGGCGTGTGTCAGCTTCTTCTTTTGGTATTGCAATGGCTTGGTCTATGGCGAGAGGTTGACGCAGATTCCCTCGCTCGGGAGGAATAACGATGTCGATCTCAACCCTCCTGTTCTTCTTGTTGTGCTACTTGATGTATCGCCTCGGTGACTACAACGCGAGACATCCGGGCGCGGTCTGGCGCGCGTTGCGGGAAGTGGGGGCGTGGACTTGGAAAATGGTCAATCCGTAAGGGGGGCGGCGATGTCGATGGAATCCTCCTCCAGCCCGGAGCCTTTATTGGTTCCTGCGGCGGAAGTTGCCCGGCTGCTCAATGTGTCAACGCGCACGCTCTGGCGGCAACTAAGCGCCGGACAAATACCAAGGCCGGTCCGCTTTGGCGGCACTGTGCGGTGGCCTATTGACGAACTGCGAAAATGGATCGCGGAGGGTTGCCCCTTGCCACGAGCGCGCGAAAATGAAAAGCGGAAGAAATGACGAGCATTCGAAGTTACGGAGGCGGCTGCAATGGCTTCGGTTTTCAAAAGGGGACGAGACAAGAAGAAGCGGCGGGCGTTTTGGTACGTGTCGTATACGGACCATAAAGGCATCCGGCGAACAAAGAAGGGCTTTACCGACAAGACCTTGACGGAGCAGCTTGGCGCGAAGCTGGAGAACGAGGCGCTGCTGAGGGAGCGTGGTCTGATCGATCCCGAGGACGAACGTATCGCTTCGCAAAAGGCGTCACCTATCTCGGGCCACTTGGACGCTTTTGAGAAGAGCCTCGCTCCGAATTCGGAAAAGTACGTCAAGCTGGTCATGAGCCGCGTGCGGCGAATTGTCGACGAATGCGGTTTCGAGGTCGCCGGGGACATGAATCCCGAGGCTGTGTCCACTACCCTGGCTGAAATGATGGCGGAGGATGGTTTTGGGCACCGCACGTATAACCACTACGCCCAAGCCCTGCACACCTTTTGTTCATGGCTGGTAACGTCGCGCCGACTGCCGAGCAATCCAGTGATCGGCCTTGAGAGGCTGAATATCGACGTGGATATTCGGCATCCAAGACGCGCTCTGTCGCCTGATGAAGTGGCCAAACTGGTCGAATCCGCCCGAAATAGCGGAGAAACGATCGCCGATCTGAGCGGCGAGCAACGCGCCCGAGTCTACATTACTTCCTTCATGACTGGCCTACGCCGGAAGGAATTGGCGAGCCTGACGCCCCGCAGTTTCGATCTGGATGGCTCGCCGCCGACGCTGACCGTCCAGGCGACGGTATCGAAACACCGAAAAAAAGACGTGCTGCCGCTGCATCCGGAGCTTGTTGCCATGCTCCGCGAATGGACGGACGGCATGCAGCCGGATGACTTTCTGTTCGAGCGACTGGATCGCAAGAAGACCTGGCTCATGGTCAAGAAGGACCTGGAGCGGGTTGGCATCCCCTATGAGACGGCCGAAGGCATCTCCGACTTCCACGCTGCTGGGCGACACTCGCATGTCACCGAATTATTGCGTAGCGGAGCTTCCCTGCCCGAAGCTCGCGAGCTTGCACGACACGCCGATGTCCGCACGACCATGAAGTACACGCATATCGGGATGGATGATCGGGCGAAGGCGCTGGGCAACCTTCGTTGGCAGCGCATTGGCAGCGGGGCGCGCGACTCTCGGCCGCACGGATCGTCACTGAATGGCAATGCGAAAGACTGCGGCAACCCGGCACGAGCCGACGAAAGTACTGAAGAGTCAGAGACTTCTGGCACGCGGTCGCGCCAGTCGTCTTTGAATGGCACTAAGCGGCAAAAATCGTCCGATCGGGTTCGATTCCCGCCGCCTCCACTGTAAAGCTTAAAATCCTCGGGGTTTATTGAGTTTTGGGACGCGGGTTTTAACCCGCGTCCTTTTTTCTTGTGTTCCGCGGAATCTGCGGAACTCGGCCAATTGCATCACACAATTCATAATTGTGTAATTCCATTCAGTTTGGCGTACACCACGGCTGACTAGCATACTGACTCGGTCTCGCGGCGCGTGTGGGATCGAAACGATTCGATAGACTTCGGCGGAGCTCTCCGCAGCCGGCGTCTACCGAACCCGACACAACGCCTGGCTGGGCAGCTCGCCGAATAGGCGACGGTAGTCGGCCGCGAACTCGCCTGTGTGCCAGAAACCCCAGCGCTGGGCAACCTCGTACACGGCCGCGATGTCCGCACTTTTCAGTTCCTTTCGGACTCCATTGAGACGAAGTGCCTTGAAGTAGGCAATCGGGCTCAGCCCCCGCACCTCCTTGAAGGCGTAGAGGAGTGTCCGCTCGCTCACATCGAGTTCTCGGCAAAGATTCAGCATGGACAGGGGTTCGAGAATATGGGCGCGCACGTACTCCTCGGCGCGACGAACGAGCTGCTCCGGGTTGGCGCGTCTGCGCTCCGTCCGGTCGGCAGCGTTCGCCTGCCCCATGACCCCCACGATTCGCCGGATGAGCTCTTGGGATACTACCCGATCGGCATCTGGGATCGTCAGAAAATCGGGCCGCGCTTCGGCCTCTTTGAGCAAACCGACAAGGTGAGCCCACAGGCCGTGGCAAGAGGCCGGGCTCGACGTGAAGCCGGTCCTCTCTCCCAGTAATTCTTCCGGGTCGAATCCACCAAGGGAAGCGGCGCATTTCCGAACGAAATCGGCGCCCACCCTCATGCCGACAATCTCGTGATTGGCCGAAGTAAGAAGATCCTCTTCCCGGCCTGGGGGAAGCACTTGAAGGTCGCCGACCTCTCGCGGCCGCCCTCGCCACCGGGCTTCGGTTCGGGCCACGATAGGAATGAACACAAAGCTGTCTGGGGGAGGGGAACCCTGGACCTGAATCACTTGGCTGACGTTAACTCGGAAGACCTGAAAGCCGCTGAGTTGCAGGAACTGGAGTTCGCCCTGGAAGGGGCCGCGGCCGATCTGCTGGAAGTCCTGTTTCCAGCGGCGGAACGCCCCGGCGAGTTCGTCGAAGTCGCGGGTGCGCAGCGATGAATATAGTCCAGCCGACTTGGGCAGGATATTTACGGTTTGAGGTTCGGTCGTTGAAGGTTGCTCGGGCACGCTGGCTCCCTTCCCCAAGCACACACTGTCAGTTTGCGGTTTTCCGACTTGAGGATAACCACGCCGGCAAAACAATGGAAGGTTCTGAAGACAGCGATGGGGCCAGACTGCCTAAGGAGTGAACACGCAGTGCTTGAACTTGATGACATTCAAAGCGGAGTCCTGCGGCCTCGGCCCACTCCGTACGCCGCGGCCAATCTTCTTGTCAGGATAGACGACCGCAGAGCCGGGCGCGAGTTGCTTCGCCGGGCAAGCGCCGATGTCACTTCCGCGGCCAATCCAACCAAACCGGGAGCCGACTCGTACGTGACCGTCGCGCTCAGTTTCCAGGGGCTCAAGGCGCTGGGCGTGCCGCAGGAGTCGCTCGCCAGCTTCGCGCCCGAGTTCCAGCAGGGCATGGCTGCTCGCGCGCATGAATTGGGCGACGTCGGCGAAAGCAGCCCTTTCAACTGGGAGAAGCCCCTGGGCACGCCGGACGTTCACATCGCGTTCGCGGCGATCGCGCCCAATCCTGCGCGGCTGGAGGCCAAGTTCGAGCGCGCGCGCAAAGCGATGGAGGGCATGAGCGGCATCGAGATCATCTACCGCCAAGACAGCTTTGTCGGGGAAACCGAGAAGGAACATTTCGGATTCAGGGACGGGATCAGCCATCCAGCGGTTGAAGGCAGCGGCATACCGGGCAGCAACCCGCAGGAAAAACCTCTCAAGGCCGGCGAGTTTGTCCTAGGCTACCGGGACGAAATGGGTGCACTTCCGCCGATGCCCTCGCCAGAGG
>CAMFLN010000404.1 GCA_945957305.1 uncultured Planctomycetaceae bacterium
AAGTTGCAATTGGTCAACTATTCGCGGCGCGATCACATCCTGCTGCAGACGACGTTTAAATTGCGGTATGAAACCACCGGCGACCAACTGCGTTATGTTCTGGCAGAGATGCGGAGCATGCTGGCGCAGCATCCGCGGATCGAGAAGGAACCGATTCGCGTGCGCTTCGTGGCCTACGGCGAATGGTCGCTGGATGTCGAGCTCTTTGCCTTTGCCCGCACGCGCGACTGGGGAGAGTACCTCAGCATCCAAGAGGACATCCTGCTGCGAGTGATGACCATTGTGAACGAGTCAGGCAGCGGATTTGCCTATCCTGCGCAAGTGCAATACACCTCGAGCGACACGATCATCGACGCGGCGCGGATCAAAGCCGCCGAATCGAAGGTGAAATCTTGGCGCGAGTCAGGCAGTTTGCGTGCTGCCGGCTTCTTAGAGGACGGCAACCAGCTCTTACCGGGCGGGGAAATCGCGCACAGCGCCAACGCCGCCCACCACGGCGAGCAATTGCACCGGCATCATGCCCCGGGCAAAGAGGCCAACGCGTCATCGCGTTCCAAGCCCGCCGCCTGACGGCCGTCCAGCGGCATGGCCCTGCGGGCAGCCGCACGGTGCGGTTTGCGATCCTCTCCCGAAGCAAAGATGCGAGAGGAGGGACTCGAACCCTCACGCCTTGCGGCACTGGATCCTAAGTGTTGAGAACGGCACTCCCAAGGTAGCGGGATTTTAGTGGACAGTTAGCCGGATTAGACTAGTTTTCTCGGGTGAATCGCAATTCCTCGTTCGGATTCTGCCCGGAGCCTGATCGTAAGTTAGATCAGCCATCCTGTCTCGGATTTGTGTCGGGTTTTCAGAGCGATTCTCGCCGGTTCGTAGACGCACAAAACGGTCTTTTTCCGCGACAAGTCGGAAAAGTCATGACTGGCTGGCTACTCGACCTTCACGATCGCTGGCGGCTGCCACGTGCCTTCGCCGACCGGGAGGATCGAGGGCGGCGTTCCCTTCGGCCAGTAGAGGCGCATGACGAGGTAGATTGGACCGTCGGGTGCGGGCAGCCAGTTGGGCTCCTTGTCCGCTCCGGGTGAATCCTTCTGAATGTAAAGCGTCAGCGAGCCGTCGGCGTTCTTCTTCATGCCCGGCAGCATCGGCGAGTTGATGAGGTAGCGGTTGATCGGGTTCTTGATCAAGAACTGCGTCTTGCCGTCGTACATCGTGACCGACCAGAACGCGTGGACCGGCGGCAACTGCCCTGCGGGGAAGGTGATGGCGTAGTTGTGCTTGCTGCCATCTAGCGTCTCGCCGTTGTTAAGCGTTCTGGCCATCGGATACACGGCCTCTACGGTGTCGTTTCCGTAGATCCCTCCGGTTGCTGCCGCGGCGCGGAGCAGCCAGTTGCCGTTGTAGAAGGCGCGGTCGCCGAACAGGGAGCCAGCTTTCCAACCGTTGATGGTCTTCATCTCGGTATCGAGATACTGCTTGATCTTCTCTTCTCCCCGCTTCATGCCCTCTACCACAGCGGCCTTCATCTCGGGCGTTGCGTTCTTCATCGCTGCGGCGAGTTTTTCGAGCTTGGCACGAATCGCAACCTCTTCCGGACCCGGCGGCGCAAAAGGCAGTGCGAAGGCCAGGTACTCCCAGAATTCGGTCTTCGCTAGCTCGTTGTTGATCTTGGGGAAATCGATCGCGGGTGCGGCCGGAGGTGCAGGTTTCTTGAGGTAGGCCGAGAGCGGCTGGGCTTTGTAGCCCGACTGTACCTTGACGACGTTCGGCATGTCCTGCGGATTGAACAACTGCGTGCGGTACGCCACCAACGAGAATTGTGTGGTGGAGTGGAACACCTTCTTGATACCAGCCGGAGTCTTACCTTTCCAACCCGGGCCGACCACTAGGTAGTCGCCAGCTTCGGGCCCCGTGGCGCGTTGGCCGATGTAACCGTAGTTGAACGTGTTGCCATCGCAGAGCATGACCGAGTAGTAGCGCTCCTTGGGTACTGTCGGGACGGACAGCACGTACGGCTCGGCCCGCAGGTCGAGCCACAGCAGCGAATACGGCGTATCGCTGTTGGGCGTGACGATGGCGGTGTCTTCATAGGTGAAGACGCGAGCCTCGTTCTTGATCTGGTTGAATGGCGCCTTGTATTGGCGGGAACTCTTGTCCACGGAGTATTCGTACATCACCGCGTAGTTCATCACGATGGGAAGGCCGTAGATGAACCCTTCCTCGGCGATCGCTTTAGCTTCCGCAGGCGTGAGGTCCGCTGCCCGGGCGGATGTGACGGACGCGACCAGTATCATTACGGACGTAAGGACTTTCAGTAGGGTGAGTTTCATGAACGCGTATCTCTCCTCGGTTAAGCGATTCATCCGCCAGCTAACTTTCATTCGACACACAACATTTGGATTGCACCTAGCGTGGAATATGCGTGCCCTAGATCATCTGGTGTCAAACTCGTTCGATTTCTGGCATGTCTCTGAAGCCTGATAATGGTTCTTTTCCGGCTCGTCCGTCAACCGTCGGACGGGATCGTTTTCTTGGGAGCCGCTAGGAATGCACCAGAGGTGGATCAGCAGAGCCGCCATTGAATGGCGATTACTTCCCGATAGAAAAGGAGGGTATGACACGTATTACGGCGTATCCGCCTTGAAATAGCAGATCGCATTCGAACAACCATTCCAAGAGCAGTGCGGCGACAGGAGAATTCCCACGCCCGATCGAAAAGGAATTCGGCTCCACGCAAAGTCGCGGCGCGAGGGCCTAATTTAGCTTTCACGTTTTTGACTGAATCAATCGGCGACTGCACGGCGTCGAGATACCTTGCCAGTGCTTTCGGACCAGCCAAAGCGATGCGTCTACAATTTATGTCGGCTTTGCGGCACGGCGATTTGTCGCCCGCACAAATTACAACGAGTGGCCGCCCGGGGACTCGAACCCCGACGCCTTTCGGCACAAGATCCGAAGTGGGCTAAGGCGGGTAGCAATCAAGCTCGTTTAAGCCTCGCCTAGGCAAACCGACCCGCATCGGAAAGTGCGAGAGGAGGGACTCGAACCCTCACGCCTTGCGGCACTGGATCCTAAGTCTCACAGTTGCCCGATGGCCCGCTATGCCGTCCGATGCGGAACCCGGAAAACACGGCATTTCTGCCGTCAGGGTATCGGGCGAAATCGCTCAAGGTAGAACGGCTATTGAGTGTTGGGTGAGTGTTGGCTACTTTTTGACCGGCGCCACAACTTTGATCTTCAGCGGAGCTTGCGTAGTGCTTTTGATCAGGCGGGCTACGGCAGCGCGATCGGAGAGATTAACAGACTGGATCACGGGCGCAGAGGGACGCTTGCTTTCCTGCTTTCCCATAAAAAAAGCTCCGAGGAGTTTCAGTTTGGTTAAAAGTATAGGCTGATCCATTGCGCACGTTCAAGCAGCTGGGGGTTTTGGCGAGCCTCAAACTTATCGTACTCTGACTTCAGCGCTTCCGCTGCTTCCGGGCTCAGTGCGTCGAAGGACAGGACGGCCGTGAACTTGTTACTCACGGGTTTCGACCGCCTTCCCGGTCGCCGTAGCGGTATAGCAAAAATTCCATAAACGTGCCGTGTTTCTTCAAGATCGGTTTCACTTAGGCCAAGTTCGCGCCATTTTGGGTCGTCGCGATGACACCAATCTGCGATCCCGGAATTGAAGACTTTCCAGCACAGACCACACCCCCGTTTCCAGGTTTTCCCGTGATCCGGCTGGGTCGAGTTCGAGTTGTATGCGTAGGCCACGTGGAGGCGGCGGAAAACCCAAAACCCAGATGGCTGCAAGATATGTACCCGAAAATGTCCTTTAGGGGATACTTCAAACGCCCCGCTGCCAAACCCATCTTCAAATGTATCGGCAAAAGACGAGTCCATAGTGGGGTTTCGGACCAAATTGAAACGGCGATCCGGCTGAAACACGACCATCGCGCCTAAGAAGATAATGATGGCGTAGATTACCAGCAGAGGTCCCCCAGGCCAGTCGGGGAAGAAATGCTTGAACATTATGGGGGCGATGCTGACCGCCGTCGTCATTCCCGCCTTGAAATACGGCATTGCAGCTAAGGTCCCTCCAGCAAGGGTCTTTACCAGCCATTTAAACCGGAAATCCTACCCGCCGATTGGGGGAGTTGCAAGCAGCCCACCGCAAATTTTTGTAACTGGCTAATGTTTAATTTCCGGGAATGTTCCGCACGTTTACATGTGGACGTAAGTTAGACTCTCTGGACTGTTTTGCACCAGCAAACGGGTCCCCCGACGCTTGCGACCTGGGCAACGAGCTGTCCAGCGCTGCTGGCCCTCTTGATGCCGAATTCAGTAGGCTGCTAGTAGCCGGCCCGCGGAGGTACGCCCGCGTGGCCAGGCGCCGCCGCTGGATCTGCCCTGCTGCTCGCTCAGCGCAAATCGAACTTCCAGGCATCTGGCCCGGTTCGCCCCTAGTGGGCTGCTGGTTCCGTGCGGTAGATTCACAATGCCAGCCCGCGGCGACGGCCGCGAATAGGATGCTGGCGACGCACGGAGGTTTCTTGCCATGCACCTACGGCGCCGCCAGCGTCCGGGC
>CAMFLN010000405.1 GCA_945957305.1 uncultured Planctomycetaceae bacterium
TACAGGGCGAGACCATCCTCTTTAACGTAAGAAATTAGACTTCGGCCAAGCGAGGCCGCGGCCAAGCGGCCCCTGCGACTCGACCGCTCTTGCCGCCTGTGCCGGTCACGCATCGCGCTGCGATACATCCGTCATTTCTGTGTCTGAGGCGCGCATTCGGGAAGTCGTGCAAACTTAAAGCGCATAAACGTTTTGCGTGCCGCTTGCCTAATGCCCCCAGGTCACGCGTTCCGATACGTTTACCAACTTTGCGTTGAACACAAACTCGCACGGATCGCGACGACTGCCGTCGCACATGCTGTGCGGCTTACAGCACTACCAATCGTTTGCTGGAGAATCAGGCATGCGTCGCTCCAGAGCCAGTCTGGTGTTGTTCTTTGCTACTTTCGCAGCGTTGTTGCACGCGGTCGGTTTCGCCGACGGCGGTCATCTCTCCACCGGTCGTCCGATCGACGTCTACCGCCTGGATGTCGATGACCCCTCCGACTCCTGGCAGTGCATTGCCGAACCGGCTGCTGCGACGACAGATTGCCTGGCAATTGCCGCCAGCATCGCGGAAGAGAGTTCCGCGGACGAATCCTTGGCCGCCGCGGACTGCCGGATCATGATTCCTTTGGCAGGTTCGCCATTCGGCATCGCTCTGTATGTGGACGATGAGACAGCGTGCCTGCTGGCTTGCCAGTCGACCGCCGCCTTGAGCCCCTTTGTCAATGAATTTGCCGGTTGTATCGCCGGTCCGCTTCCTGACGATCAGGATTGGACATATGCCCCGATTGCCCCGTCGTCGGAAGCCAGCGACGACTTAGGCTGGCACAGCGAAGCTTCGCTAGGTGACGCAACACCTGACCTGGCGCTCGACTTGATCGAAGACTTGTTGACCTTGGACGTCGCCGCGTCGCTGGCCGGCGTCCCCTCGGAGATGCTGTGGCGCGAAGCGATCGACCATGCGGAACGCTGCGATTTTGCCTGGGATGGCTGCGACGCGATTCCGGACGCCTCGGTCGGCGCGATTCTCGCTGAACGGGGCAATCTGGCGGTCGCCGAGTTGTTCCGCACGGTCGGACATACGGTGTGGGAAGCAATGGCTCAGTTCATCCGCGAACGCGACTTCGCCATCGCCATGGCGTCGCGCAGTTTGGCGGGTTGGCTGCAGTCGACCACCGTGGCCGAAAACTATGCTCCCGCGGCCCCCAGCGCCGACGAGCATCAGGCCACGATCAGTGCGGGTTTGTGCAACGGAACGCTGATCGCCCTGTAATAGCGATACCGGCCAGAAACAGAGTTCCGCAGCGTGGGTGCCCCAGCCAAGTCCCCCGCCGCAATGGGGGAGCAAACCGGAATCGTTCGAACCCTCCCCTCGGCGAGAGGGGAGGTTGAGGGGGCGTACGACCAACGCCCCTTCGAACCCTCTCCCCGGGTCTCGCTCATGCCGTGAGGTACCGCGGCCCACTTAGGCGCCACAGCCGGTTCTTACAGGCAAAATCCCACCTTAGCTGCCCACTCGGGCAGCTTTTTTTGTTGGCATAAGCCCGTGGGGTTGAATAAACTTAAGGCTGTATTGTCGCGGCCGTTCGGGCCCAAATCTCGCGCGTAGTACGGCAGCCGTCACGGAACACGGAGGCCCCCCGAGTCTGCGCCGCGCCTTAGGGGAGTTCAAAACATGTTTGCCAATGTTCGTCCATTTTGTGTGGGCTGCGCGACCGCAGGGCTGGTCCTTGCTGGAGCGATCATCGCACGTAGCGCCGAACAAGAGTCGGCTCGCCTCGACACGACGACGAAATCCGGCGAATCGTTCTTTGCTCTGAGTTTGTCCCCTACGATTCCGCGACCGGCGCCGAAGCCGCGCGATGTGGTCATTCTCTTTGACACCTCCGCCAGCCAGACCGGTGCATATCGCGACAAAGCATTTTCCGCGCTCGACGCGACGCTGGCCGCGCTCGCACCGGGCGACAAAGTACGACTCTTTGCCGTCGACCTGAACGCGATTCCGTTGATGGAAGGTTTTGCCGCGGCCAATAGCGCAGAAACACGCGCCGCCCTGAACTCTTTGCGATCGCGGGTACCGCTGGGCGCCACCGATATGGCGGGCGCGCTGACGGCGTCGGCCGATGCGTTCGGCGGTGTCAAGGGAACGGCTCGCGGACGCGCCGCGCTCTACATCGGCGACGGCATGAGCACCGCGAATCTGTTGGCCAGTGACGCGTTGCGTCCCTTGGTCACGCGGCTCACCGATCAGCAAGTACCGGTCAGCAGCTATGCGATCGGTCCTCGCGTGGACACGCCGCTCTTGGCTTGTGTTGCCAATCAAACCGGAGGCGTGATGGCCGTCGATGGCGAAAACCTGACCGGTGCGCAGGTCGGCAACTGGTTGGCGGCCGCGGTCGAAGCGCCCGTCATTTGGCCCAAGACAGTGGCCATGCCGAAAGCGCTGCACAGCGTCTTGGGCGATCGCGCGTTGCCGTTGCGATTCGATCGCGACACGGTTCTCGTGGGCCAGGGCGCCCTTTCCGAGCCGACCACGCTAAAGATGAACGTCGATAGCGACGGGCAGGCAGGCGAATTGGCCTGGCAGGTTGCACCGAGCGCGCCGAATACTGATTTCGCCTTTTTGGCCCCGCTGGTCGAAAACGCAAAGCGCGATGGCGGTTTGACGCTTCCTACCCTGGGAACGCAGGGCTTGAATGAAGTGCGGCGCATGTTCGCCGACGAGGCACAAGGACTGAATCGCTTGGGCCGAGTCGCGCTGGCCTCGGGCGATACCGAACAAGCCAAGCGTTTGGCCGAACAGGCCCTGGCCGCCAACGGCGCCGACGCCGAGGCGAGTGCCATCGTGCGTCTCGCCGAAGAGCAAGAAAAATCGGGGGGAGCCATTCCCGCCATGAAGTTCGCGGCGTTGCAAGAGACGGGTCTTGACGAGGCCCCCGCCCCTGCCGAAGAGGCAGACGGCAACTTGCTGGACGCCGTCGATCGCGACCGTCGCGTCTTGCAACAGGCCATCCAGACCGAAGTCCGTACCACGATCAACGAAGCCCGGTCGCAAATGTCGACGGCGCCTGAAGCGGTCATCGACATCCTCAAACTCGAACTGGAACACGTGCGCAAGGCTACCGAGCTTGACGCGGGGCAACGAGCCCAGCTGGCGGGACAGCTGGAAACAGCGCTGCAGGACGCCTCGCGCCGCTCCGCGGAACGAGTCGAGCGAGATCTGCGTCAGCAGGAGATCCAAGCCGAAGCCGACGCGCGGCGCCAGTTGAATCGCGAGTTGGTCCTCAACCAGCAGAAGGCCGATCAGCTGTTGGCACGCTTCGAAGCGTTGCTCGACGAAAATCAATTCCGCGCTGCCGAGGAAGTGGCCGATCAAGCACGTGCGATTTTGCCGGCCCTGCGCAACACGCCCGAGCCGGGGAATGCGACCGCCACGTTCGCTTCGCCACTGGTCGCGCGCACGATGGGATATACGTACGACATGCGTGAACTCGTTCGCCGCCGTCAGAAGGGCGTTGTCGAGTCGCTGTACGCGGTCGAGGTCGCGCATATTCCGCAGTCGGATGAGCCGCCAATCATCTATCCTTCTGCCGAAGAATGGATGCTCCTGACCGAGCGACGCAAGAAGTACGCCGAGGCGGTGAGTCTGTATCAGCCCGGTTCCAGCGAAGAGAAGATCTATCGCGAGCTGGGCAACAGCACCGACTTGGAATTCGCCGATACGCCGCTGTCGGATGTCGTCGATTTCATCAAGAACAAACACGAGATCGAGATCCAATTGGACAGCAAGGGCCTGACCGACGCCGCGGTCGACCCGTCGGCCCCCGTCACGCGCAGCGTGAAAGGAATTAGCCTCCGCAGCGCTTTGCGTTTGATCCTCGAGGAATTCGACCTGACGTACGTCGTGCAAGACGAAGTGCTGAAAATCACTTCGAAGGAAAAGGCCGACGAAATCCTCACCACCCGCGTCTATCCGGTCGCCGACCTCGTGATCCCCGTGATCAGCATGGGCGGCGGCATGATGGGCGGCATGGGGGGCGGCATGGGAGGCATGGGGGGCGGCGGCATGGGAGGCATGGGCGGTGGTATGGGGGGTGGTATGGGCGGTGGTATGGGGGGCGGCATGGGCGGTATGGGCGGTATGGGGGGCGGTATGGGCGGCGGTATGTTTGCCGTCAAGGACGACCTGCAAACCGCGGCCAAGCCCAATACAGCCGAGCCTGGCGAGCTCAAGCTGAAGCCGACGGCTTCAAAACCCGTCACGGCGACTAAGCCGACTGCTGCGGCAACAAACGCCACACAGGCGCCTGCCAAGAAGCCGGCCAGTGTCACCAAGCCAGAGGGCGGGGCCAAGCCGGCGGCGCGTATCAAGCTTCCCGAGGGGACTGATGCCGACACGGCGTGGAACGATTACTTTTCGACGCATGAAGAAGCGCCGCAAGCGGTGCGCGAAACGGTGCGCCAGCTGACGGCCGAAAAGAAATATGGCGACGTTGTGGCCTTGATCCTGGCCGCGCTGCGCCATCAACAGGCGCAACCCTGGATGTACGAAGCACTCGGCCTGGCCATGCAGGCCGACAG
>CAMFLN010000406.1 GCA_945957305.1 uncultured Planctomycetaceae bacterium
GCTGAGCACCGCCTGGGCCACAACGTCAGGCAACACGGCTTTCCTTTCGGGCAGTTTTGCCACCACGATCGGTGGCAATTTCCAGGGAGGAATCATCAATTCCGTACAGTTCATCGCTGGCAGTTCCACGATCACGGCCATGAACTCGGGCAACTACCGACCGAATCCTGCGGCGTTCAACTCTTCTTCCTCGCCCCCCTTGTTCAACAACAACTCTCCACATCCGGGAAGTTTCGGCGGCACGCTGCACACGATGCTGGGAAATGCCGCCTACTTCAACTTGTCCAACACCGACATCGCGCTCGAGAACACGTCGCCGATCACCGTTACTGCCAATCAGTTCCCGCTCGCCGGCAATCCGTTAACTACCGGCTTCAGCTCAACGATGCTTTCGCTGCAAGGGGGAAGCCTTCTATTGCTGGGAGTTCTCATTCCCGGACAAGTCGCTTCGCTGAGCGGTTTGACCGCCACGAACACGGCCAGTGGCACGGCGGTGTTTGCGTATGGGCCAAACAATGCCTACGCGACACTGAATTTTCCCATTAGTTTTCCGTTCACCATTCCGCTCGGAGACGGAACATTTCTTAATGGGACTGCCAGCGGGAAGATCTTTGCCTTCTCAGAATTGACGCCTGAACCCTCCAGCCTGGCACTAGCAGGCGCAGGCTTTATTGCGTGCCTGGCCCTCGTGCGGCGCCGCAGAAAGTGCCGCAGACCTGACTGATCGCGTTGAGCCTGCGGTCACAATCTGCCACCGCCGTAACGCCGACTCCGCCGGTTCCCATTTTTTTGGCGGCAGCTAATTGCGTGGAACAAGCGATTCGGCAGCTTCACACAACAGTGATTGCAATCGCAGGACATCATCAGGGGATTGGAACGAACTTCCCGCAACGGCCTGTAATGGTGCGCTCATCGGAATGTCCATTCCGGGAGGTAAATCCACGAGCGCGAACGCCTCCTGGGCCGGCATTCCCAGCACGAACCGCCGGGCGTCGACAAAGAGCGTTCGATCCTGACGAAGGTTGCGCGACAGCAGACGAACCTGAGTTTCGGCGAGCTCATAGTCACCCGCCGAATTCGGCGCAAGGGTCCAAACAAAGGTCGACAGCCGGCCATCCTCGGGGCGCACCACCAAGGCGTGACGATTGAGAACTTGCCGATTTTCATCCCCACGGCGCATGATGGCCGTCGCGTCGAAGACGACCATGGTCGGAGTGCGTGCAACCTGGATCATTTGATCGAGATTCGCCTCGTTGCCCGACAAGGCGCTCAACTCTCGCAAGCGCAAGTTGGCGCCCAGCGACTTCTGTGACTTCGACGAAACCACGATCTTGCGGCCAGCAATGTCGGTGGCTAAGCCTACCGCCACCGTGCGCAGCCAATACGACGACGGCTGCGAGTTGGCATCTCGCGCGACGTCCGCCAAAATCGCTAACTCGAACAGCGAAACCAGCCGAGACACCGCAGGCGATATCTGCTCCACGTCACCGGTCGCGATTCTCGGAATCCCATGAAGCACCAGGTGCGACCAGCCCGCAGGGGGCGTCATGTCGATCGCCGTGCCCGATCCGATCCGCGGCAGCTTGCGCGGTTGGGTATCCACGCTGTTGAGCGCAGAATCGGCGGACGCGGGCAGCGCCTGCATTGCCGCAGGATGCGACCCGCCGCCAGCACCCGTCAGTCTCGCCCAGAGAAAATAGGCGCCCACCGCCACGACGCACACCACCAAAACCGGCAGTGCGATCAACAAGGCCTTGGTGCGTGTCCGGGGCATGCGCGCAGCGAGCAAGGTGCGTTGGCCAATTCGAGAGGAACGCTTGAGCCTAGTCCATTCGCGCTGCGCAGCAAAGTCTGCGGCCTTCCGCACGCTCGGCGCTTTGACCACATGTCGATTCACGGCGTAGATCCGCTGTTGGTCGAGACGATTCTTGCAAGCATAGGACACGACGGAGTGCGGTCAAAAAACACCACGAACCCGGGGCAAATCGACGGGTGGATCAGGGCATTCGACTGCGGAATGCCCTTGCGCGGCGCCAAACCGGGCAGTATGCTACAGCCGTCGGAAAATTGAGCTGATCCGAGCATCGCCGACTTCTGTTTGACCATCTGGAAAGCCCGCGAGACGCACGCCTTGTTTTTCGTCGAACCGCCCCCCTCCCCCTACGATGTCCGCTTCGATGTTGCCGGCGTTCCGGTACGCATTCATCCCTTTTTTTGGTTGACGACGTTGCTGCTGGGAATGGGGGGGCGCGGCGAGCCGATCGAGGTCTTGCTGTGGGGCGTGGCCGTGCTTGTCTGTTTGCTCGTGCACGAGTTGGGGCACGTTGTCGCTTTTCGCTACTACGGCATCGACGCGCACGTGGTGCTGCACGCGTTCGGGGGACTGGCTATTCCATCAGGCGGACGGTGGGGCAGCACCCGCAGGCGCGAAACCTGGCTCGCCGACGTCGCGATTTCGCTCGCCGGTCCGTTTGCCGGTTTTCTTTTCGGCGCGGCCATCTTCTTGGGCCTGGCCCTGGGGGGACGCGAGCCGCAGCTGGTGCTCGACCCCTATCGGCTGATTTACATGCGCTGGATTCCCTTTGACGCCGAGAACGTGAATATCCTGCTCTGGCACATTCAGTACATCAATATCTTTTGGGGGCTGGTGAATTTGCTGCCGGTGGTGCCGCTCGACGGCGGGCAGGTGGCGCGGGCCATTCTCGTGAAGCTGAATCCGGCTGACGGAATGCGGCAATCATTGGCCTTGGCGGTGCTCGTTGCCGGAGGGCTGGCGGGAATCTCTCTGGTGCGCTGGCATGCCACGTTTGGCGCGATTTTCTTCGGCTATATGGCCTATCAAAACTTCGTATTGCTGCAGCATATCTCCGGCGGCGGCTTTGGCGGGCGCGGATGGTAGAGCAGCGGGACGCGGACCCGCGCGCGGATTCGTGCCCCCGCCGCGTGGTGCTCTTGGGCGCGAGCAATCTGACCCGCGGCATTGCCACGATCGTGGATGCCGCCGAGCGGCAGTGGGGCCAACCGCTCGATTGCCTGGCCGCCCTGGGACATGGCCGTTCTTACGGCACGCGGAGCACCGTTCTCGGGCGCACGCTGCCGAGTATCTTGCGCAGCCAATTGTGGACTGAGCTGGCGAAGCGCCCCGCCGCGCCGCTGGCGGCTCTGGTGACCGATATCGGCAACGACCTGTTGTACGAAGCGCCCGTGGAAAAGATTGCCGGCTGGGTGGCAGAATGCCTCGACCGGTTGCAGCGCTTCCAGGCGCGGACTGTTATGACGCGGCTGCCATTGGAAAACATCGCCCATGTGCCGGAGTGGAAATTTCGTTTGCTGCGGCGATTGATGTTTCCGGGCGGACGACTGCCGTTTTCGACCATTGCCACGCGGGCGCAAGAACTCGACGCGCGGCTGATCGAGATCGCCCAGTCGCGTAGAGTTTCACTCGTCGAGCAAAGCCGCGCCTGGTATGGCTGGGACCCGATCCATTTGCACAGCCGCCACTGGCCGAGGGTTTGGCACCACATCCTTACCGGTTGGAACGACGACCCGACCGATGCCGCGGCGACGAATGCGCCGCTGTCCGAGCGAATTTATTTGCGCACCCGGACGCCGCACGAACGGTGGATCCTGGGGATCCGCCAAAGCGCCCCGCAGCCGAGCGCCGTGCTGCGCAGCGGCACCCGCGTATCGTTCTATTGAAGCGCGGCTGCACAGCCACTTCGTGAGGTCGACTCGTGTGCCACTGCCCTTAAAGCAGCCGTCGGGGCTGATCGCTAGCTTCGCAATCCGGCCAAGCGCTTTCCTTCGGCGGTGCTCATCTTCGACGGATGCGGCTGCACGCCTACGCGCGGCAAATCAAGCCGGTCCGCGTCCCAACAGGTCCCGGTTGTGACGCGGTCCGTTGTGAATCCCTGATGGTGATGAGTGCAGGCGTAAAGTAATTCGGCAAGTTGTTCCGGTTGCAGCCGAAAATGCCCGCCGTGGCCGGCCCGCACCAGCTCGGCGGCGCGCTGGCCATGTTCGGGATCATGGTTTTCGTTCTCGCGCGCGGCATCGTGAAACACGGCAAATAGCCGCACCACCAGCACGTCGGCCCCACTCGCCCGGGCGACTTTCAGACCATTGCGCTCGACGTTGCGCCAATGATTAGGCCCGTGCAGCGACCACTCGCCCAAGGCAAATTGCGCCGCTAGCTCGCGCCACAAAGCTTGAAAATCGGCACCCGCGACGACGTCGTCAGAGGCGGCCATGATTTGCCTGCAACGATAATGAATTCTGTCGACGATTAACCCAAAACAGACAACGTCGGCAGCGGCGGCTGCGCGCGGCGCGTGGCCACGAGATTCTTTGTCAGATTGTAGTACAGGGCTTTCAAATACGGTGCCGCCGTTTCGTCCGAGAAGTTGCCGGCGATGCGCCCCTCGTCACCGCGAACGCGAATCTGGATGTTGATCGGCACTTCGCCCAGGAAGGGAATGTCGAGTTCCACGGCTTTCTTCTTCGCCCCGCCCGAGCCGAAAATGTCATACCGCTTGCCGTTATCGGGGCAGAGAAAGTAGCTCATG
>CAMFLN010000407.1 GCA_945957305.1 uncultured Planctomycetaceae bacterium
GCAGGTAGGTTGGCTATCGGAGGGTCAATCGTTCACGCGGTCCGTGACAAACTAGTGCGCTTGCCAAGCGCCAGCGAACCCGCGTCACATCGCACGTCTATCAAACCGAGCGCGGGGAGCGCCGGTTTCCGCCATCGAATCGCCGCAGGCCCGGTCAGAGCACCGCGAGCGATCGCACCCGGGCAAGGCAGGCTCCCGGGAGACGTCTACAGTTTGATTGAAGTTGCTCAATAATTCCACTATTCGCGGCCGGGGTCGGTCGGAAAAACCGGCCCTTTGCGTCTCACGGGCACGACTCTGTGACGTGCCGTTGAGCGGCTGTCACAGCGGCTGCGGCCTCCCTGAGTACTTGCGGGCCGCGGTTTTAGTGGTTGAACAAGAACTCTTTGGTGTTCACCAAGGCCCAGAGGATGTCCTCGTAGGCCTGCTGCTTGTTTTCGTTCTTGGCAATGTGCCCAGTGGCAATGGCCAATTCATCGGCAGCCGGTTCCCGTGCGTAAACGCACAAATACAGCTCCCGCACCTTATCCTGATCCGTGCGTGCGGCATCCTTGGCTAGCCGTGCGGCACGCCCTGCGGCATTCGACAGCTTGCCCTGCACTTCGCTGGAATTGAGCAAGTGCAGGCTTTGCGCCAGGTTCGCCTCTTGCGAACGTTCACATTCGCAGGCACTGGCCGCCTCGGGCTTGCCGAACACGGTGAGGAAGTACGAGTTTACCCCCGTATCGGGAATCTGCACCGCCCGCGTACCGGCGGGCAAGCCGGCAAAGCTGCTGGGGGCCGCCGTCACGCTATCGAGCGCGTCGAGCAACACTTCGGCGGTGAGACGCTTCGGGTAGTAGCGCGAGAAATTTTGTTTGTCGTTCAGGTTATGCTCATTCGGCAATGCGCTGAGCTGGTAGGTACTCGAGCGGCAGATCGTGCGGACCAACTCCTTCAGGTCGAAGCGCGAGCTGATAAAGTGGCTCGCCAGTCCGTCCAAAAGCGCCGGGTTCGACGCCGGATTGGTGACGCGCATGTCATCTTCGGGGTCGACGATGCCGCGGCTGAAGAAATGCTTCCAGTAACGGTTCACCAGCGCCTTGGCGAAGAAGGGATTGTCGGGGGCCGCCATCCAATCCACGAGCGCTTCACGAGGATCGCGCTCGGCCGGCACGTCCGAGGGCGCCGCGCCCAGACCGGTCGGGGCCAGGCTTTCGTTCGTCTTGGGATTCGTCGCACGCGGTACGCCGCGTTTGCTGAAGATGCGGAATTCTTCGGGATGATCGCCCGGCTTGCGCGCTACCTGCGAGAAAAAGGCCGCAAAGCCGTAGTAGTCGCGCTGGCTCCAGGCTTCGAACGGGTGATGGTGACAGCGGGCACATTGAATGCGCAAACCCAGGAACAGCTGTGCACAATCCTCAACCTGTTGGTTGCTGTCCTTGACTTCGCGATACCAGGCGACGGGCGGGTTGTCACCAACGTCCCCCGAGGCCGCCAGGATGTCACGCACGAACACATCGTAGGGCTTATTGGTGTAGAGACTTTCGCGGATCCAATCATGGAAGGCGTACGTACCCCGCATGTAATTGGGGTTCTGCCGGCGATTGCGCAAGACGGCCGTCCACTTGTTGGCAAAGTAGTCGGCGTAATCCGCGCTCTCCAACAAGCGATCAATCGCCCGATCCCGCTTTGCGGGGTCGGTATCGGCCAGGAAGGCCTGCGATTCTTCCAGAGTCGGTAGTCGGCCAGCCACGTCGATCGAAACACGGCGGAGGAACGTCGCGTCGTCGCACACGGGCGAGGGAGGAACGCCGAGCGTTTTGAGCTTGGAGAATACCGCCTCGTCGACAAAATTCTTGGCCGGCGGCAGACCCTCCACACTCGCGCCCAACGGCACATTGGCGCGGAACACGCCCACGTGTCCCTGGTAGCGGGCCATTACCGCCACGTCCCCCGTCAGGTCCAGGGTCTTGACCAATCCCAGGTTCGAAACCTCGGCCATTTCGCCGTCGTTAGGGTCGAATTGGGCCAAACGCGTTACGTCCTCGACGGTGCCATCGGTGTAGTGCGCAAGTACGGCGATCTGCTGCTCGCCGCGGCGCGACATGATGGCCTGCGCCGGATGGACTTCGATGCGGGCAACCTTGGGGTCGGTCTCTTTGCCATAGGGCATGCCCTGGGTGATCCACCGCTTGAGCAAGCGGTATTCGAGGGAGGACTGTTCGAGACGCTGACCGCCTCCGTGGGGGACCGCGTTGATCGGTTTGGTCAATAGCAAGCTGCGATCGGGGGCCGCGGGAAAGAGTCGCCGGCCACGGGCTTCCTTGACCAGATGCTCGTAGTCTTCGCCCGGCTCGAAACCCAAGAGTGATAATTTGAAGCCGTTTTGTCCGCTGGCTTTGCCATGGCAACCGCCGCTATTGCAACCCAGCTTGGTGAAGATCGGCACGATTTGATTGGGGAAATTGATCTGCGGGTCGTCGACAAAATGATCGACAGTTACATCGATCGCGGCTTGCAATCCCCCCGGACCACGCGCCACAACGGTTGCCTTGCCATCGGCCAGCGGGGTCAAAAGTCCGGTGCTATCGACGGTGACCACACCTGGCGGTGTGCTTTCGAAATTCGCCTGCCGGGTGAAATCGCGCGATGCCCCGCCGGCATATTTGGCGATCACGACCAATTGCCGCTGTGCGTCACGCCCGCGCAGCAGCGCACTGTTGCCCGTGGCCAGCGAAAGCTCGGTAGGAGCACCCAAATCGGGCACTGCCGGGGCCGGCGCGGCCGCGGGCGCGGGGGAATTGGCCGCCACTTCTTCAGCGGCAAAAGCAAAAGATGCCACGGCCGGAAAACTGAATACACCGATTAGCGAGGCCGCCAAAACAGCGCGAAAACGTACCGAGTCGACGCGAAAAAACACGGTCGCCGGAGTCATGCGGCTCCTCCCGTGAGCTGGGCCAGGTGGGATGCAACAGGCAGGAATTTGCGGGTGCCCGGATTATCGCATTGGTAATTGTTGATTGCAATCATTTTTCAACAGCTCTTTATGCTTTGATGGATTGAATTTGCGGCAAAAAGCCCGTCTGTCGGGGGGCCGTGCGCAGCCGCCCTAAATAAGGAAGTGCGCAGCAGCACCGGCGCTGCGCATTGGGACGGGAGCGAGAGAATCTTGGCGATCAACCGGCCGTCGGCGCTGCGATGCTGCCGCGGTTCAGGACGTCGATCAGCTGGCGGAGTCGCCCCAGGCTGCGGCGATTGAAGCGGAACACCAACCGGTGCAGCGGACTGAGTTGCGGCTCGTCACTTTCTTCCGGCAGGGCACCGCCGACTGTGAAGGTTCCCTCCGTCAGAATGTCGGCAAATTGCGTGTTGAGACCGTCTAGCAATTCGGCGCTCGGCTTTTCGCTCAGACGAAAGACCAGGCGATTCTTTACATACCGCATGCTGTGATAGACACGGTAGAACTGGTCGATTTCACGCACCGCTGTACCCACATCGTCGGTGAGCGTGTACAGCGAGAGATCTTCGGGCGAGATCATGCCGTGCCCGAGCAGACGCCGGCGGATATAAGCGTCGAAGTCGGACCAGAAGGCGCCCCCTTTTTCGTCCAAAAAGACGACGGGGACGATGTCGCGTTTGCCGGTTTGCAGCAGCGTCAGGACCTCGAAGCCCTCGTCCAACGTGCCGAAACCGCCGGGCAACAGGCAGACGGCGTCGCACTCTTTCACGAACATCAGCTTGCGCGTGAAGAAGTACTTCATATAGACGAGCTTCGCGTCGCCGGCGATGACGGGATTCGATCCCTGCTCGAAGGGGAGCATGATATTCAAGCCCATCGAGTTCTCTCGACCGGCGCCAAGATGGCCAGCTTCCATGATGCCGCTGGCGGCGCCGGTGACGACGAGCCAGCTGCGCGCCGCCATCTCGCGGCCGAACTCAACAGCTTGTTGGAAGGTCGCCTCGTGCGGCCGGGTACGTGCCGAACCGAAGACGGTGACCTTGCGCCGCGAGCGGTAGGGGGAAAAGACTTTGAAAGCCCAGCGAAGCTCGCGCAGCGCCCGGCTGAGGATTTTCAGGTCCCCCCGGCTCGTGCGGTCAGCGGCCAGTTTGTCGGCCGATTCCTTGATCATGGCGATCAAGTCGCTGATGCGGTCGGCGTTCCAGGTATCGGTGATGCCGGCGACGGAATCGAGCCCTGCGGAGTCTGAAGGGAGTGCCGAATCGTTCAAGGGTGGTGCCTGCGAGATGCGTGCGTTTGGCCCAGGCGCGGCTGCTGCCCGATATGCCGCCGCGGGGAGCCTGCTGAGCGTCATTATAGTCGCGGGGCCCCGGCGGCGCGTAGTTGCCAGCAGTGCTTAAGTTGCCCCTCACGGCGTTATCTCCCGTCGCGGACGTGACTTGTCGATCCGCACAGGCCCGCGTAGACTCAGGCCGCGGACATTTTTTCAGCCTGATCGAACGCTCGGAACCGAAAACTCCGAGCCAGGTAACCTGGGCCCTTGGCCATGGCGGAAGTACAGCGCATCCAGGACGTGACCGTCATCGAACTCGATGCGGAGAACGAAGCCTTTGAC
>CAMFLN010000408.1 GCA_945957305.1 uncultured Planctomycetaceae bacterium
GAGATTCCTCTACGTCTCGTGGGCTCGGAGATGTGTATAAGAGACAGGCGTTACCAAGGAATTCGCCTGGTGAAAGATCTCCGTCACGGTTGCGGTCCATGTGGCGAAACCACGCAGGTCCCATCCTCGCGCGCACAAGCTCGCGGACGTTATCCCGGGGCGACGGATTCTCGGCCGCGGGACCTTGTTGCAGCGAAACGATAATCCGAGCGGGTATTTCGCCAGGCACAAGATTCCCATCCTGGTCGACATCGTAAGCCGTCAGTCGTTGGGCCGTCATGTTGACCTCTCGCTCGCCGAGCGCTCCGTCATGATCCGCATCGAGCGCAGTAAAGAGGGCATCCTCTGCCCGGTCTACTGCCAGGCGACACTTCGCAGCCTGCAGTAGTCGCCGCCGCGCGAGCAGAGTGCGGTATTCTCCCTCATCGACTTGCTCGTCGCCGTTCAAATCCAATACCTCGAAAGACGGTTGAGCGTCGTCCGCCGCCGACCACTCCGACTGATCGAGAAAGCCATCTTCGTCTCTATCGAGCTTCTTGAACTGCGCGGCAGCAACGACGGCGGGAGTGTCTTCCTGCGGCGTTTGTCCAACCAGCCGCCAGTCGACAACCAACCCCTCGGCCGCTAGCGAGGCGCAGTTCCCCGCCGGGTCGACCGTGATGATCAACCAGTCTTGGTTTGACGCCGCGGCCTCGATGGCGACTTCCGCCGCTGCCGATGGGTTTTCGTTCGCCCCCGCAAAGCGAGTCGTGATACGCAGGTGGGACGCAATGTCACACAGACCGGCCAACTCGGCGGCCGTCAGGCGGCCGTTGTTGTTGCGATCCAGCGGTGCGAGCAATTGTGACATCCGCGCGGCGCCGGGTGTCCTCGCGCTCCGCCAGCCAGGATACGTGGCGCCGATCATGCGCCACGCGCTTTCCCAGTTTGTGTCCGCGTCCAGCACGACAGCCATGGGCAAGCGGGCTGCAGAATTTGGCCCGGCGCCCTGCGACGCATTCGCAGATTGGATCGTCGCCAGAGTTAAGATTCCGTCGGCCGAACCTTTGCGGTCATTTAATCGCTGCGTCGCCGCTGCGATTTCATCGGCGGCCAGGACTGCGTCGTGATTCGCGTCCAACAGTTGCCAGGTCGCCGCGGTCGAAGGATCGCTACTGCTTGCGGCATCGTGGGAAGTTAGCTCGACCAAGCGGCCTGAGCGATCTCTGTGCGTGAGGAAGCGGAATATTTCCTCGCGATCCGGCACATTGTCGCGATTCTTGTCAAATTGGCGAATCACGCGTTGGCTGTCAGCAGCCTCTGTGAGCGGAGCTTGACCGAATTGCCCCCGACGCAGCGCGGGCAGCTCGACGAGTTCTTTCCAAGTAAGGTTTCCTGCGACACTAGCTTTGCCCAAGGCGAGTAGCTCGTCGACCAGCGGTCTTAACAGCTCCTCGGGCGTTTGGCCGTCTAACAATACCGTTACATCGCACAGCAGTGGTCCGCCCGGCGTCAGGATGAGAATTCTCTCGGTCCCACGGCGCGGCATTTCCGGCGGCGGTGGGCCGGGAGACTTTGCTGACGGTTCGTCCGTCGGTTTTGTGTCGCCCGGTTGTGCATCGACGTCTGCAGCCTGGGGTGCGATGACAGGAGCAGACGCTGGCGAATCGGGGGCATTGCGTGTGGCCGGTGTCGCATCGCAACCGCACATTGCCCCCAGCACGTAAAACGCACTGATCAGCAACGGCCGGTTACTGCGCAGGACGCGACGCAGCGGCGAGAGGATCGATATTCGATCAACTGAGAACATCGCGGATCGCTTCCCCTTCGGCAATGCGAATGGGGCGCCCCTGTTCAGCGATGTTTTGCTTGGCGGGATCCGTGCCCACGGCGGCGCAAAGCGTGGCCAAGACATCACCGACCGAGATCTTACCCTCTTCGACGCTCATGCCGTCGGCACTGGTGCGTCCAAAGGCTTGACCGCCGCGAATGCCTCCGCCGGCAAGCACGCACGACCAGGCGTTGGGATAATGGTCACGCCCTCCCATGGAATTGATCGCGGGCGTGCGGCCGAATTCGCCCATCCAGAGTATTGTGGTGCTTTCGAGCAAGCCCCGCTCCGCGAGATCTTCGATCAATGACGACCAACCCGCGTCGAGTTGGGCGGACAATCCTTTGACCGCGGTGAAGTTGCCTTGATGTGTGTCCCAATTGCCGGTTGCGCCGCTGAAATCTCCCAGATTCACCTCGACGACTCCGACTCCTTGCTCGATCAAGCGCCGCGCGAGCAAGCACCCCTGGCCGAAAACTCCCGAACCGTATTTATCGCGCACCGTGGCCGGTTCGCTGGACAAGTCGAACGCGCCCGCCGCGGGGCTGCGCATCATCCGCAAGGCGCGGCGATACACCATTTCGTGCCCCACCGCGGAACTCGCGCGATGGGTCGCCAGGAAATCAGACTCCAACCCTTGCCACAGCTCCATGCGTGCGGACAGTCGGGCGGCGCTGGCTTGATCGGGCAAAAGATTCTCGAAGCGCAGATCGGCGTAGCCTTCCGGCAGCGGCGCGGCATCAGCGTTGCCGTTGCCATTATTACTGCCCGTGGCCGTCGTGCGGCGCGCCTCGACCACGGCCGGAGCGTATTTCGGGCCGAGGAATCCGGGGCTGAACGCCGCCTGGTTGAATTGTTGAAACGGGGCGATGCTGATGTACGGTGGCAACTCGGCTTCGTCATTGCCCAGCTCTTTCGCCAGCGAGGCGCCGATCGCGGGATATCGTACTGGCCCCCCCGGCACGTGTCCCGTGCGCATTAAATACGTCCCGCGACCGTGGTCCCCCTCTTTAGTGCTCAACCCGCGGAGCACGGCCAGATGTTGCCCATGCGTGGCTAAACGCGGCAAGTGCTCGCTGATTCGCAGGCCTGGCGCCGAGGTGTCGATCTCTTTGAATTCTCCGCCGTTAGCATGCCCTGGCTTGAGATCGAATGTATCCATCTGGCTTGGCCCGCCGTTCATCCACAACAAGATGAAGTGTCGTCGGCGCGACGCCTCGCTCGTCAAGGCCTGGGCCAATCGTGGCAGCCAGCCACTGGCGCTGGCGCCGCAGGCCGTGGCCAGCGCGGTGCGCAGAAACTGTCTGCGATGGGGCCTGCTGAACAGCGCTTCTAGCATGCTACGCGACATCGTTCACCTCGTGCAGCGTCTACCTGCGGTCGGGATTAGTGGTTCAAGCTAAACTCGGCACTGTTCAACAGCGCCCACAGGATGTCTCCTAACGCCGTTGCACGTTCATCTTCGGAAGAATCCCGTGCGAGCAGGGCCAGCGAACGTGCCAGTTCGTCCGCACGGGGCGGTCTAGAAAGGGTCGCCAGGAACAGAATCTCGATCCGCTCGGAGTCTGTAATCACCGGGACGCTGAGTGCCGCAAGCAATCCGCTGCTTTCACCCGTGGTGGCGGCAGTCACTTCCGGACCATTCGAGAGCAGTAACACCTGGGCAAAGCCGGCGTCGTAGTCGAGATGCGAATCGCCTGGAGATTGCATCTTGTCGACAAAAGCCTGCCGCTTGGTGTCGAGGCCCGACGCGACACGACCGTCTTCTCCAGCAGCATCGGCCAAGGCGGCGCGCCGCAACGAATCGTAAAACTGTTCAGGCGTCAATGTCTTGACCAGCATCCTGGCAAACGTGTCCTCCCGCGGCGCATCATCTTGCGGCACGCGACTGCCCCGTTGATAGGCCTGGGTGTTGGCCAGCGTGCGCAACAAGTTGCGAAAATCAAAGTCGGTGGCGACAAAGTAGGCGGATAATTCTTGAAACAGTTGCGGATGGCTCGCGGGATTACGCTCGCTCAGGTCGTCGACCGGCTCGACCAATCCCCGGCCGAACAAATGGGCCCAGGCACGGTTGACCGCGGCCGGCGCAAGAAATGGATTATCACGCGACACCATCCAAATCCCCAATTGCTGACGCCGTGTGCCCGTAACATCGCTAGCGGGCGTATCACCTCGCGGATAGCGTGGCGAGACGGCTTGGGACGTGCCGGGCAACATGACTTCGCCGAACTGGCGATCAATGAGCCGGCTCCCTTGGCTCGATTGCATGTCGCCGCCGCGTCCCACGCGGGCAAAGAACGCTGCGTATCCCCAGAAATCGCGTTGCGTCCACTGATCGAACGGATGGTTGTGGCATTGTGCGCATTCGATTTGCAAACCGAGGAACATGCGCGCCGTGTTCCCCGCTAGTTCCTCTGGCTGGAGGCCAAAAGCCGTGAAGAACAATCCCGGCCCGTCCTGCGCCGTGCCCGACGCGACGAGCAGGTCGGCAACCAGTTGATCGTAGCGCAAGTTTCTGGCGAATTGCGCACGCAACCACTTTTGCAATCCGGCCTGACCGTCGAAACCGTCGACGGTGCTGCCACGGGGTACCATCATCCGCCGCCAGGTGGTGGCCAGATGGTCCGCGTGCCGGGACGAGGCGAGTAATCGATCCACTAAGTGCGAGCGCTTGTGCAGATCCTTGTCAGCAAGAAAAGCGCGAGCTTCGCCGACGGTTGGCACGACGCCAATCAGGTCAAGCG
>CAMFLN010000409.1 GCA_945957305.1 uncultured Planctomycetaceae bacterium
AGCCAGGTTCGTGCAGGCATCGCCGACGATCGCCAGTTCCTCATCTCCGCTGGGCCAGGCATTGCCACGATAGATCGTGATGCCGGTCGCGCCGGTGAAATATCCACTGGCCCGACCGCCACCCTCGATCGGGCCCGGTACCTTGCCCGCGACGCGCAACCGAGTGCGCACGACGCGCCAGGGTTCAACCGGGCTGGCACGATAGATTTCGGCCGCCGGGCCATCCGCGGCAATGCTCGCCCGCGCACTTGGCGCGGCCAGGTAAGGATTGCGCGCGATGTAGCGATCCTCGAACATCACTTGTTGGACATGGTCGCTGTTCGAACAGACGAACTTGCGCCCCCATTTGTCGAAACTCATACCGTACTGCCCGCCACCGCTGGTCGGCGTGAGCACGAGGGTGCGCGGATCGAACGCAAAATCGCGACCTGACAGGACAATGGGCCTGGCGCGTTCGTCATCGGCGCGGCGCACTGTGGCCCCCGCGCTGCTCGTGGCTCCATGAATGCGATTGTCCAGTCCCCAGCAAAAGCTATTCAGCAACCCCTGGACGTTGCCCCGTCCAAAGCCGGTAAAGACCTTGGTGATAACATCGGCGCGACCGTCGCCGTCGGTGTCCTTGCAAAAGAGGATGTCCGGTGCGGCCCCGACAAAAATGCCACCGTCGTAGCAGATGATGGCGGTGGGCCATGAAAGCTGGTCTGCGAATATTTCGCTCGAATCGAAGCGGCCATCGCCGTCGGTGTCAGTCAGCAGGCGAATGATTCCCAGCTTCCCCTCGGCATCCTCCGAGTAGTCATGCATTTCGACGACATACAGGCGCCCGCGTTCGTCGAAGGACAGCGCGATTGGATCGGTTACCAATGGCTCGGCGGCGACCTGCTCGACACGATATCCGGGGGCAGTCACAAACTTGGTGACCGCCTCGGCCGGCGGAACTGGCGGAATGCGCGGCAATTCAGCGGAAAGATCTTCGTCCGCGGCCGCGATGGGAGGCTCGGCGGCAACCTCACCGATCTCCGCCGCCAAGAGCAACAACAACGCCAGAACCAAACGCGTAAGCACATCCATCGTTGGTCATCTCAACGGGGACCGAAAGAATCTCAGGGAGCGTCAGGCGGCGGATCGCGGACGGCCCGCCGCCAGCACCAGGATAGTCGGTGTCGGCAGGCCATTACACCCACTGTGCCCCCGGGGGGCCATGAAACTCCGAGTTGTGTAGTCAGCCGCGACGAACGTGTCCGTGCATGTAGACGTCGCCATCGAGCAATTCGATCCGCGGCTCGTCGAGCGACCATGCCGCTGCCGGATCGAGCACGCCCGGTCCAGCCACTGCGGCGGGGGCAGTTTCGCCGCCGAACACCCTGGCGCTTACGAAAGCATGCACTTCGTCGATTTCCTGTGCCGCAAAGAAGCTGCCCAACACCTGGCTCCCTCCTTCGACAAGCACGTTGGTCATCCGTCGCCGAGCAAGTTCGACGAGCAAAGCGTTCAAGCGATCTTGGGCTGTCGAGCCGGGCAGCAGCAACACTTCGCAGCCGGCATTTTGCAACGCGGCAACCCGATTCCCCGCTGCACCCTCGGCCGCGGCGACAAGCACGGGAGCCTCGCCAGCGGTGCGCACCAATTGACTGTGCATTGGCAGCGCGGCGTGCGTGTCCAGCACAATCCGCGTCGCGACGCGTGCCCCTGGCGGCCTGGCGGTCAACAAAGGATCGTCGGCGGCCACAGTGCCGCGTCCAACAAGGATGCCATCAACGCGTCCCCGCAGTTGATGTACCACCGCACGCGAGCGAGCATTCGAAATCCAACGGCTGGCGCCAGTCGACGTGGCGGTATGGCCGTCAAGCGTCATGGCCCATTTGGCGATCATCCAGGGCCGGCCGCGGGCGAGCAGCTTGCAATAGGGCGCGGTGACACGTTGCGCCTCGGCAGCGAGCACTCCAACGTGAACCGTAAGGCCCGCGGCCCGCAGGGCGGCGATGCCTTGGCCGCTGACTTGTGGGAACGGGTCTTGCTGCGCGATAACGATCTCGCGGATGCCGGCAGCGAGAATCGCATTGGTGCAAGGAGGCGTTTTTCCAAAATGGCAGCATGGTTCCAAAGTGACGAACATTGTCGCGCCGCGCGCCCGCGGGCCGGCGATGGCCAAAGCCTCGATCTCGGCGTGTGGCCCGCCGTAACGGCGATGCCATCCCTCGCCAATAATTTCGGCGCCGCGCGCGATGACGCAGCCAACGAGCGGATTGGGTTCGGCCCGGCCACGCCCTTGCACAGCCAATGCTAGTGCCCGGCGCATGTGCCAGGCGTCGAGGTCACGCGAACGCTCGCCAGTCGACGAAGATGCAGACATATGCTTTCCGAGGCATTGCCGGACGGTGGCGTGGTCGCAGAACCTTCTCACTGCCGCGTTGCGCGATCACTCCGACCCCGGAACCCAAAGTGCGGACTTCTTGCCAGGCGCGGCTTCGCTCTCGGGCGTCCAGATTTTGCCTGGCTCGGCTGCTGCGCCGGGTACGACCAAGGGAGAATCTTGCGGGGGACGCACCGGGCGACCGTCGGGCGATATGAGCCCGGCTTCCATCAGGATTTGCATCATCGCTTGCGTGACGCCAGGCTCGCGCGAATGGTGGGTTTGTATATGGGACATCAGGCGGCTGAATTGTTCGGGCTCGCCCCGTTCCAGTCGCAGCGACAACTCGTCCAAGTCCCACATCGCGGTGGACTGGCCGGCGGACTCGGCCGCCGTGCGTGCCTGATCCAATAAACCCAGCGCCTTGCTGGTATCGTCTTCGAGCCGCGCCAGCAGCCCATAAATCTGAGCGGCGGGAACTTTGGATTTCAACGACTCACGCGCGAGAATGGCTTGCGCCGTATTGCGCACCGCCAGTTGGGCCGCGGCAAACATGGCGCGACGATTGGCCGCCAGTAACGCATCATCGCCGACGTTGCTCCAATCGACGCGATGCAGCCGCGCCAGGGGCACACGATCGACGTCGCCCGTATCCGGCGTGATCGGTCCGACGGGGGGCAGCCGCAATTGCTGACGCAGCGCGGAAAATGTATCGCCGATCGAGGCTTCTTGGAAGGACAACTCCAGCACCAGCACAGCACCCTGCAGCGGGAGCGTCAACTGAGAATCCGCCGCGGCTGCGGCCGGAGTTTTGCCCTGCAGCACCGCCAGCGGCGTTTGCGTCCAACGGTCAAGAATTGCGTGCCGCCGCTGCTCTACCAGCAGTTTATGCACTTCATCGACCGGGGTATCTTCAGGCAAGCGCCAGTTCCAACTGAGCGCCCATTGGCTGGCCGGAATTTCCCCCCGTTTTTCTTCCTGGCCCACGGGACCCAACTGGGCCCCGTACAGTTCCGCAATCGCGACCTGCGCGGCGGCTAGATTCGGTCGCACAACCGTCACTTCCAGGCGCGCCTCTCGGTCGGTTTGCCGACCGAAAAGCAGCGCGTGCCCCAGGATGTTGGGCACCGCGTCGCGTGTGATGCCGACCCCGCTCCGTGGCGCCGGTCTGTCGAGAAGGGCAAAGGAATGTTGCGGAGGCGCCTCGTTACGCTCGGTCCAGGCCGAGGTATCGACGGGCATCGCGGCGACACGCCGATCGGTCAAATGCTCGACAAGCGCATCGTGATCGACGACCGGGTAGTCGAAGGAAACCATCTCGACGACTTCACTGGCCGTGGCCGGATCGAGCAGTTGTGCCAAGGCTTCGGCTTCGATGCGATCGTCCACATCCGTCGCCAGCTTCGCCACCTTGCGCAAAGCTTCGACGGCGCCCTCATCGTCGGCCAGCCACGCGCGCAGAATGGCAAGATTGTGCCACAGCGCAGGGGAGTCGCCGGCGACGGAAATGAGAGCGGTCAGCTTGTCGGCCGCGACGCGCCACGTGCCGCGCCGCGCGGCATCCAGCGCCTCGTTAAACGCGGCCGCCCAACTGGCATCAGCCGCCGGAGGCAAAAAGTCCGGTTCTTCTTTGAAGAGCAGCGGTACCTGCGGCGAGGCGTTCAAACGCACAATCAGCGATAACGTCCGCTCGTCTTGCGGCACGAGGCTCGCCAAGAGCAAGAGATGCCCCAGGGCCGAGGGGATTTGCTGAAACGTCACGAGCCCCTGGGCGATACTGGCGACGACGTCCACGACCGTCGCCGGCATGGGGGAAGGGCTGCTCGACAGAGCGAGTTGCAACGTTTCGACCGCCTTACGCAGCTCCCCCTCTCCCAGGTTGATCAGCGCCGATTCGGCCAAGGCGACTGGGTTGACCGAGGCGGTCGACAGCACCTTCTCGACCACTTGTTTCGCCTCGTCTTGCCGGCCCTGGCCCAGCAACAACAGAGCCTGCGAGGTCATCAGGCACGCGCGGCCAGGAAACTTCTCCTGTAGCTTTTCGATGTAATCCAGGCAGGCAGATCGCTGGTCCCCTTCGAGCATCCGCTGGATCTTTTCCAGCTCTCCCACCAGGTCGGCACAGCAGAATTTCAACTTCTTGCCCGTGCCCGCAGGGCACGGTGAGTATGGGTCAAGCGCCATGAATCCTGTCT
>CAMFLN010000410.1 GCA_945957305.1 uncultured Planctomycetaceae bacterium
GTACAAATCCTCGCGCCGATTGAAGGCGTAGAGAAAAAACGTGAACGCGCCCACGTCCAAGCCTACGGCCCCGTTGCACAACAAATGGTCCGAGATGCGGGCCAATTCGACCAGGATCGTGCGCAGGTACTTGGTGCGCGGTGGCAGTTCCAAGCCCAGTAGTCGCTCGACCGCGCCGTGCCAGGCCACGTTGTTGGCCAGCGGCGAGATGTAGTTCATCCGGTCGGTGACCGTGACGTACTGGTTGTAATTCAGGCTTTCCCCGATTTTTTCGAAGCCTGAGTGCAGGTAACCGATGTCCGGAATGGCATCGACGACGCGTTCGCCGTCGAGCTTGAGAATCAGGCGAAGCGTGGTGTGCGTCGCCGGATGTTGCGGCCCGAAGTTGAGCGTCCAGATGTAATCCTGCGCATCGTCGCGATGAATTTCGGCGCTGAGCGTCGCGGGTTCGAGCGGCATATCAACTCCGATCCCGCGAGAGGACGGGGAAATTATGACGCTCGCCGCGCCCCTGCAATGGATAGTCCTTGCGCAGCGGATAAGCCTCGAACTCGTCAGGCATAAGGATCCGCCGCAAATCAGGATGGCCGGCGAAGATGACTCCGAACATGTCGAAGACTTCCCGCTCCATCCAATTGGCCCCTGCCCACAGCGGCACAGCCGACGACACCGTGAGGTTCGGCTCGTTCAAGAAGGTGCGGACGGTGAGTCGCTCGTTCGTGGCGGTACCGGCCAAAAGGTACACCAGGCCAAAGCGGTCCGTGGCATCCCGGTAGTTCAAGTAATCGACGCACGTGATGTCGACCAGCAGGTCGAAGCCCCCCTCGCGCTTGAGCCAGGCGAGCAGCGCGCCCAAGGATTCAGCAGCGACGACAACGCGCGCTTGCCCGCGAAATTCGCTATGAGCGAGTTGCGGAAACGCGGCGTTCAGCTTTTCGAGAGTCGCGGCCTGCATCATGCGGTTCGGGCGGCACATCTAGTGCCAGGTTCCAGCGCTTAGCGGTGAAAGGTGGGAGGAAGGTTCGGCAGAACCGGCAGCTCGATCAACGCACGCTTGCGGCGCTGCCGCGAGGGCAAATTGAACTCATCGCCGTTGATGGTCCCTTCCGCCTGGATCTTGTCTTGCAAATCGATGATCGCTTGGATCAATTGTTCGGGGCGGGGTGGGCAGCCAGGCACATACATATCGACCGGAATGAATCGATCGATTCCTTGCACCACCGCGTAGGTGTCGAACACACCTCCGGTCGACGCACAGGCCCCCATCGAAATACACCACTTCGGCTCGTTCATCTGCTGCCAGATACGCTGTAGCACCGGCAACATCTTCATCACCACGCGACCGGCCACGATCATCAGGTCGCACTGCCGGGGGCTGAAGCGAAAGACTTCGGCGCCAAAACGCGCCAAGTCGTGCCGGCTGGCGCCGGTCGCCATCAACTCGATGCCGCAGCAAGCCGTAGCAAAGGGCATGGGCCACAAACTGTTCTTGCGACACCAACTGGCCAGCGCGTCCAGCTTGCTCACGACGACATTTTCGGGGAGCTCTAGCGCCATCGAAATACCCCCTTGCGCCAGGCGTACACCAACCCTAACGCCAGTAGCGCGATGAAAACCATAATCTCGGCGAACACCAGGCCGCGCCCCTCGATCAGATGCAACTCAATCGCCCGATCGATGCCGCGTGCCGGTTCGCCGGCAGCCGTGTGCTTGCTCGCCACGGCCCACGGATAGAGGAACAGCAATTCGACGTCGAAGACCAGAAAGGCGATCGCCACCAGGTGAAAGCGGACGTCAAAACGACGCCTGGCATCATGAATCGGGTCCATGCCGCTTTCGTACGGCATGCGTTTGACGGCCCCCTCACGCTTCGGTCCGATCAGCTTGCCCACCGTCACCAGCGCCGCCGAAAGGGCGGTGGCCGCCAGCACGAGTAAGAACAGGGGCAGCATGACGCTTTGCATAGGCCGAAATGCCGTCCTTTAGGAAGGATGGAACCGCCTGACCAATACTTTGTGAATCGTTTCACAAAGGTGGACCAAATAAAAGCCCGGCGGGTGGGCCGAGCATGCACCGAAATGGTATCGCTTGCTTGGCGGGGGGTCAAGCGGTCGCCGGCAAGGAAGGAACTCGAGAAAACTCAGGACCCCAATACGACACCTAACGGCTCGGATTCCCCTCCGGTCGAAGCCTGCCGGATTTCAAACGTCGACACACACTTCAGCCGGCCCGCAGGGCGCTTCGCTGACACGTGAGCCTCAGCCTTCGCCGGCGCGGCGAATTTCGTCGCGCAGCCGCGCGGCTTCTTCGAAACGCTCGTCGCGCACCGCTTCGGCCAATTGTCTTCGCAAGGTCGAAAGCGGATCGTTTGGAGGCGGCAACGTCGGCGTAGCATTTCGGGCAGCAAGTTCATCGCGCCAGCGCATCAACTGCAACAGCTCGTTGCACTCCTCGGCGCGCTCCGTCTGGCCGTATTCGTCGAGGAATCGGTGAATATCGCGGATACCCGCCTCGATCGCGGTGATGGCGGTGGTGAAATCTCCCAGCTCGACGAAGGGGGTCGCGACAGCGCGCGAGTGCATCATCGTGACGTACGGTCGCCACTGATCAAAGCGCAGCCGCTCCCGCTCGTTTTTGGCGTGATCGCGCACAAACTTGAACAAAATGAGATTGCGCCGCGTGTCTCTGGCACACAGCTCGTAGCGCTGCAAATGCCAAAAGCTAAGGTAGCGGTGGTAATATTGCACCCCCTCGCGCAGCAACCGCTCGCAATCTTCATCCGACAGGGAAAAGGGGGCCGAGTCCGGGTGAGCGGCGTCGTGCGACTGCTGGGCGTGCCGATAGACATCGAGCCAGGAATCTCGCCCCTCGGGACGTTGCCCATCAGGCCGACCATCGATCTCCATCTGCAAGAGGCCCAGGTCGAGCCGTAACTGGATCTTCTCGCGACCGTCGTCCCCGGCCACGATACGGACAGAGACCTGCTCAGGGTCGAAATCCCAGCCGTTCAAGATGTTGGATATATCGCGCGACACGAGGCATTGAGCGGCTGCAATCCAGAAATCGAGGTCCAGCCCACGCGGCAAGGGCACCTCTGGGGAGAGCCGCCCGGGCGACGCTACCCAACAATCATTGTACACCTAACTGGAATTCGTGCAGCCGCGCCCGGCGCGATCAGGCTGTGCCGCGCAGAGTGTTCAGGTTGAAGTAACACAGACGGCCGCGAACGCCGCTGCTGACTGGCGGGGCCACAGCGCGCCCGGCGACCCGAGATAGTGCGCGCTCAAGGGAACGGATGCTTGTAACGTCTAACGCGACGTTAGTCGTTGGCGTCGCGGACCAAGGGTTCCATCGTCTTTGTGTTGCGCTCGACGGCCAAGACGACGGTTCGCTGCTCCAGGCCATTGGCACTGCTGGCGACGGCCGGGATCACCTGTCGGCAATTGGGCAGGCTGAACCGCACGGTAAAGGTTCCGTCCGGTCGCAGTCGCACCGGGTCGCCCTGGAGCGTGACATGGGCGTTAGGCTCAGTGGCGCCGAAGACGATCAACTCGGCATCCAACTCGAAATGGAAGTCGCGCTTCCTGCCGGCCAATGCGTCGGCGCCGGCGCCGAAACGGGTGGCCATGGGCGAACCCATCGGGCGACGCAGGCGCTCTTCGAACAATTGTTGCAGTTCCAGATTCGGCCCCTCGGCCGAGTATCCGCCGCTGAGGGCGTAAATCTTCTCGAAGTCTTCGGCCACGGCGGCCCAGTTGCCGTCGATGGCGTCACTCGTCCCGGGCACGGGCGTCGTCACCACGTTCGAGCGACAGAGGACAAAAAACTTGCCGTCAGCCGATTGATAGCCGATGTCCAGCCGATAGCTTTTCGGCGGATCAATGACGTCGATGTACCAGTTATTAACGCCACCATGGATATCGATGGTTCGCCACAACCGTTCGGCCGCCGTCGTCGAACCGCTGCCCGAGACTTCGAACACGCGCAGCACAGGCCGGGCGCCATGCCAGTCCTTGCCCATCGCGGCCTCGGCACGCTCGACTCCGGTGCGGGTCAGTTCCCAATAGGCGTGCAACCAGTACGAGTCGCGCACCATGGCGACCAGACGATCTTGAACTTCGGCATTCGACTTGCCATTAGGGCTCTGAAACGCCAGGTTCTTCCAGCGATTCAACTTTTCCTTGGCCACCAGCAAGCGCTTGGCGACGACCGGGTCTTTCGGTTTCTCAACCACGGGGCGGGGCGCCGGCTTGCGCGTCGGCCGGGGGGCGGCACTGCCATTCGGGGTTGACCCGTTCGAATTCGAGCGCCGCGTGGCGGCGACTGTCGTCGACGTCTTGCGAGTCTTGGCTGTGCTCCGGGCGACCCGGGCGAGAGCTTTGATGAGCTGATCCTTGCGCATCGAATGCCAGCCGCGCACACCGCGCTTATTGGCCATCTCGGCAAGGTCTTTACAAGAACGACTGTTGAGCGTGGCTGCGTCGATCAACGGACTTGTCTCCGGGATGCGTCGGGCGACCGCGTGAGCCGCCGTGGTATTC
>CAMFLN010000411.1 GCA_945957305.1 uncultured Planctomycetaceae bacterium
GGGTTCTGCGCCGCCACCAATCAAGCAATACAACGGTGCGACGAGTCGCCATATACTAAAAAACCAAGCGGCAGCGTTTGCCGCACCGTCGGAGCATGGCGACGCCTGCACCGGCGGCAGCTTGTCCGATGAAGAGGAGGAAAACTCGTTAGGAAATGTGAATCGGGGCGACTCGCGATTGCCCTTTGTTAACGAAATTGCCGGGGTAGCCCTGGCTCGTTCGCTGTTCCCGCAAACCCTTGAATTCACCGGGGATGCGGTGCTGCAGCTCGTCGAACCTGGGCTATATACAAAACGCCGTAATCACTGATTGCGGCGTCCCTCGGCTGCCCTCTTGCGGACGACAGACAACCTGTCGCCTTAAGAGGCTCGAAATGTCCATCGAAATCCCCCATCGCTCCGACTCCATCACTAGCGATGCGTATGACTCCACGGTGACCAAACGCCGTCGGCGTGAAGCCAAAGGGCTGCCCGACGACGTTGCAATCCGCGCCATGGCCACCACCTACCTTGAGGTGCAACGCCCTAATTGGCCGGCTCTCGTAAAATCCGGCTGGGTCGCGGCCAGCGCAGAAATAGCGGCGACGGATCGTTTATTAGTCGAATTCAAGAAGCGATTTCTGGATCCCAGCTGCACTCCAGAGCTCTTCCACGGAAGGTCGATCGCCAACACGGTCCTCGGACTGGCATACCTTCGGTACTCGGACGACAACTCCAATCCCCGATCGCTCGCCCAACAGTTGCGAAATATCCTTGAGCGGGCCAACCGCGATCAGGTTTTCATACTCTGGGAATGGGTCTACGCAGATGCAGCGGTGTCCGGAACGACCGCAGCCCGGCGGGGCTATCAGATGGCCAAGTTGCACATCGAAACCGATGGCGCCGGACAATTTGCCTATCTCGACGAACTCGGCAGAGCAGCCCGTGATGCGATTGAATCGCTGACCCTCGGTCGATCTGTGGACGACCATCAAAAACGGATGATCGGAGCCAGCGACAATTTCGATTCGGAACAGCCCCAGTCAAAGTTGATGCTTGCGATCTATTCCTCGCTCAACGAATGGTTCGTTGAACAGCTCCGCAGCAAAGTCAACCGAGGCATGAGAGATGCATTCTTGGCGGGCAGAAATGTCAACCTTCCCGCCCTCGGCCACAAGTTAGTACCGGAGGTCGATAGCGAGGGCAGGCCGGTATGCGATGCAGAAGGCAAGTCATACATGGTCAAGGTCATTGACGATGACGAGGCGGCTCACGTTAAGGATGCGTTTCACCGGCTTGCGGAAGGACATTGGAGTTCCTGTTAACTCGTAATTGGACAATGCAAAAACCGAGTACGGTACGGATTGAATTTGTGCCTGTTCGTGCTCGCGTTTCCCAACAAGTGCGAGAATTGATCGACAAAGGCTGCAGCCTAGAAAATGCGGCGAAGATCATTGACATTGGATGGGGCGATGCGCGTGCAGGACTGTCGCTGCCGGAGCGGATAGTACCGCCCCGGCGCGCGTTAGGACCGCGGGGCCGCCTGCCTAAGTACGTTCAGCACGCCGCCGAAGTTACGCGGCTGCGTGATCAGGATGGAATATCTTTCCCGCAAATTGCTAAGACACTTGGAATTCATCTTTCCACAGCGACTCGCGCCTACGACCATTACCACCGAGGGGCTCTAGAGAAAGCCGGTGCGTTGGGCCAAACAACCAAGCGCGGGCGCAGGAAGACGCTAGTCTGGTAGCAGCGCGATCGAATTGCAGCGATGAAACGCGACGGGATTCCACGGCAGAAGATCGCGCAAACAATTGGTTGAAGTAAAGCCAATATCGATCTCGCACTTAAAAGATTCGCGAGGCTGGATAGCATCCACAACCAATTGATCTTGCCGAGCTGTTTAGCTGACCTCGAGATTTCACATGTGCGTGTGAAATCTTGAGGTCAGAGCGAATGCGATCATGTCTTTATCCCTTACTCGTGACGCGGCTGGTCTCCACGAAGTGTTGAATGAGATTTGCAGATTGCGGTAGACACCACAGGGGCTAAAAAATCGGATCAGATTGAACTTGCCCAAGAAATCTAACATTCCTCGCGGATCGGCAATTGGGGTGAACGCCAGCATCGGTCTCGGCAGTCGAGGTCCAAAGTGCGACGTATAGACGCATCCGTTCTTGCACCTGTTCAGTATGAGTGCAACGCATCACGGGTCGATCAGGCCGGGAACAGTGGCCAGGCTGGGGCTGCGGATGTTGATGTCATGGACCAGGATCTGCCGGTCGCTGACAAAGTAGGTGTTGAAGTCCGGCACGATCAGATTGTGGCACGCCGCCATGCCTTTTTTCTCCACGCTCTCTATTCGCATTGGCTCCCGCGCCGTGTGCAGCCATTGTCCGGGCTTGAGTTCTTTGGCCATCTTCCAACCCGATCCTGAGACCCAGAAGAGGTGCCCGTGGGTGCACTGAATCGTCTCGCCGCCGGCGCGCAGTTCTACGAGTGGCAGCGGCGGTCCCAGGGTCGTGGCCGTCACCAGCTTGTAGCTCAGTTCGCCGGTGTCGACGTTTTTCGACAACACACAGTCTCCGATGCGTATGCTCTCGATTGCGAGTGGGCCCGTGTCGGTCCAAACTTTGGTACCCGCGACGAAGCAACTGTTCGAGGGCCGAAATGCGGGAATCACTTGGGAGCGGACGATTTCGTAGACAGGCTTTGCCGATGAGTAGTGCGTCTCGTTGTAGTCCGTCCACCAATCCCACCACTGTTTCGGATCAGCGTCGAGCTGGTCATTTCCGGTGGCTACGCGCAGCACGTCCGCAATCCGCCGATTCAGGAATTCGCTGCGGGCGTTCTCCTCGATCGCTGCTACTGCCAGACTGGCGTCGCGCAGAGTATTATTTGCTTCTCGAGCTACGGCCTCGGCGCGGCCACGCACTTCTCGATCTTGCTCGCTCGCCGTGAGCGCGGGCCTGCGTCGATCGATCACCGTGCGGGACACGAAGGATTGGTCGAACAGGGGGCCCTCGCGATAAAGTGACAACCGCTCGCCGGGAAGACCATCTTCAAGACGGGCCACCTGAAACTGCACTTCAATCGGCGAACTCATGCTCGCCAGCAGCCAGGGAGCATAGGCGAAAACGTCTCGCGAGCTTAAGGCCCTCGCTGCCTGCTCGCGTACCTCTTCGTGCTCGGCGAAGATGGCATGCCGGACCAGCGAGTCGGTGGCCGGCTGCTCGCGTAGCCCCGCCAGTGCCTCGATGGCGACCTTGGCGGCTGCCGGTCGACTGCTGGCGAACACGGCCTCCAGTGCGGGAATGGCCTCGAGGTCGATTTCGGCGAGTTGCTTTGCCGCCGAGGCTTGCTTCGCCTTGTCACGGCCTTCGAGGTCGGCGCGGAGCCGCGTCAAACGGGGTTTCCACTTACGAAAGGCAGTTTCGAACTGCTTGGCCTGAGTCTTGAGAAGCTCGGCCTGCTCCGCCGTAATATAGTTTTTGCGATAACGCACCAAGCTCAATTTGGCAATGATCTCCCGCGTTTGCCCGTTGTTTGGATGCGCTTGCAGCGCGGCCATAAAATGCAGTCGCGCCCGATCTTTCAGATCAGCCTCGTCGCACCAGTTTGCCAGCTTCAGTTGGTCGCTCGCGGTTTGACTAGCCTGACTGCGCCGTTGGCGATATTCGCTAACTTTTGCGGCATGGTTTGTCTCAGCCGAAGCTGCTTCGACGGTAAGCCAACGATCCTCCAGGCGGACTTCCCCACGCTGCCAGTGCGCGGGAGCGTAGTCAGGGGCTACCGCCAGGGCTTGTAACAGATAGCTCGCGCGACGCTCGGTATCACCCTTTTCCTCGGCGGCCAACGCTTGCCGCACCAATTGAGCGGCTTCGGCCGACTGGGCACCGTCGCGGTTGTCAGCACCCTGTGCAAGGCACGCCCAGCCGAGCACGATCAGCGCCGCAGGTGTTGCCAGGATGAGTCCCACTCTTTGCATGATTAGTTTTCCCTTGTTGCCAACCAGCATAAAATCAGCGTTGGGCGGGACGCTGGCTATTGAGCAGGCAACGAATCCAGAATGCGGTGCTTTTCCTGTGCGAAGGAGAATTCCTGGTAAGTCGCGAAGAGCCGCGCTTGCTCGTTGATCTTTGGCGCCTTGGGGCCTCGCTTCTTGGCCCGGGCTTCCTTAGCCGCCAGATCCTGGGCTTGCTTATCGAAAATCTGCTCTTTCATAGCGAATGTCTCGCCCAGTTCCTGACCCGCCATGGCAATTTGGTTTGCCTGGTATTCGATCATGGCACCGCGCTGGGCTACTTCCTGCCCTGCCAGTTGTACATTCGTCAACTGAGCCTCGAGATTGCTCAGAGCCGTGCGTAGCCCCGGCGCCCAGCGGTCGTATTCCGCCCGATCTGCTGAGGACATTTTGCCATCCTTGTCTCGGGGAGCACTTTCTAGGGACGCTAGCCGAGAACTGACTCTACGGTATTCGGACTTCAATTCAGCCGCCTGATTGTTAATTTGCGACCAGACCTCGCGCAACTGGGACCATTGGGTTTCTAGCC
>CAMFLN010000412.1 GCA_945957305.1 uncultured Planctomycetaceae bacterium
ATCTAGGGGGGCGCAGTGGCCGATATGGAAGTCATTGTTACACAAGCAATTAGGGCCCCAAATGAAAATTATTGACAAGTCAAGTACTGGCTTTTAATCTTCGTTTTACAGCGAGCCAAACGGATTAGGGTGTTGCCATCACCGGGGGGATGATGATGGCCGGTTGGTTCGCCGCAATGAAGGGTGACGACGTCCCCTTCGCTTCCAAGGCGACGCCAGTGATTCTCAAACAGGGCTAGACGGTTTGCTCGTTTGCTATACAGCGCAAACGAACGATCGCACGGCGAATTGTTGGTTACTTCCGCCTTGCCATCCGCCTGCCCCTTCTTCGGCATTGCTTTGCCGCTGAGTTTTCAAGCCTTCGCTTGTCGCCCGTTGCTGCTGTCCTGCACTTCGCCGAGCGACGAGCGTTGAATACCGATACACGATTGCCTTTACAGCTGAAGTGCTGGAACCAATACGGAGTTTTTCGCCATGTCGTTGAAGTCTACTCCTTTGCGGGTATTTGTTGCGTTGTGTGGTATCCAGTCGCTGATGCTTGGTAATGCAGGATTCACGTGGGCCGCGCCTCCGACCGTGAATTGGGTGATCAACTCCGGAAACTCAACGATCACATTTTCGGGCGCTTCTTACGTTGGTGGCCCCTATCCCTTTCAGGAAGTTTCGCCCGGCTCGATGGCGACCTCGCTGTCCGGCACGTTCGTCACCAATTCGACGTTCACGCAAAACGTGATCTTCGGCAATGGCACGGAGCCGAGTTATCCGAGCAAGCCGAGCGACAGTTCGCAGTATGCGACTTGGGCTGATGCAACCTTTCCCGCTTCGGCTGCTGCTCAGAATCATGTGCTCGCTGGTATCTCGGGCAGTTACCAACCGACCTATCCGCTTCCTTCGGTGCCTGTGCCGATCAGCCCGTTGCCGAGCAGCCCTGGACCAGCGAGTCCGGGCAACTTCGGCGGGCTGATGCTCGACGATCAATCCGATCCGGAAAATCCTATATTTACGCCCTTTGCCATACGCAATTACAGCCAAGTGTTTTGGACGAACATTTCGAATTCGACAAACACGGACCCACTTTACCCGGCCTACTTGCCGACAGGCGCGGCGGTGAACGCCAATGGCACGTTCAGTTCAGCGGCCATCGGGTCCGGCGTCGTTACGTATTGGGACGTGTTCGCTCCCGATTTTCTCGGCGGCGCATTGACGGGACGCTGGCCCTTGACCGAGACGATCAAGAACTTCTCCGGGAGTGATGGTGTCATCGGCCGCAACGGCGCCGCCTACACGATGACTTTCACGGATCAGGCCATCAAGTATCTCGTCGGCAAAACAGCTCCCAGTTCGCTGGACATCGGCGTGCAACAATCCTTGGTGGTACACGCGACCGCCAATCTGGCTCCGGGCGATGCAAACTTCGACGGCATCGTCAACGGTCAAGACATTGCCCTCGCGGCCAGCAACTGGCTGGCCACGAATGCCGCGAAACTGGGCGCGGGTGACGCCAACGGCGATGGAATTGTGAATGGACAGGACATCGCCTTGATGGCCAGCAACTGGCTGGCCACCACTCCGCCGCTGGGTAGCAGCAGCGGTGAAGCTGCCGCAGTGCCGGAGCCTGCCGGAGCACTTCTGTTCGGCCTCGCCCTGCTTGGCCTCGTTGGCCGTCGTGTGGCGCGGCGCAAAAGCTGAAAACTGAAACGCTGTCGGGAGTCGCCAGCGGTCTAGGGGGCAAGGGATTTATTCGTGGGGAGAAACGTTGAACGTTAGGGTCCAACATAAAGCATTCACGCTCGTCGAGCTGCTAGTCGTGATTGCCATTATCGGCATTCTGATTGGCCTGCTGCTGCCAGCGGTACAGGCGGCCAGGGAAGCAGCGCGGCGAGCGCAGTGCCGGAACAATATGCGACAAATCGGCTTGGCGATCCAAAACTACGAAGCTTCCAATCGCGTGTTGGTGCCTGGTTGCATTTGGGATTCGCTCAATACGAATTCGATTTACGCCGGCGCCAGCACGATGTTGCTTCCCTATTTCGAACAGGGCAACATCGCGGCTGTGTACAACCAGTCGCAACCGTGGAACAAGCAAGGCCCGAACATTGCCAATCAGGTCATCCCCACATACGTCTGTCCTTCGAATCAAAAGGACAATCCTTGGGAAGATCAGTTGTTTGGTTCGAAGGGATTGAACCTGGCGTCGGGGACGCTGATGGGCGTGCTCGATTACATCTTTTGCAAAGGCTACACCGACGCGTGGTGTCGTACGCCCGACAAAGTCGACTCGTCGCAGCGAGGCCTGTTCGACGCGGCACTGATCGTCCGCATGGCGCAGATTACCGACGGCACAAGCAACACCATGGCGATGGGCGAGGGGGCCGGTGGCGAGAAATGGGGCATTTGCGCCTCGGTGGGGTGCACCAAGCCGGTCGGACGGTCGGCCATTCTGCAACAAGAGCAGTATGCGGTCAATTACTGGTTCCTGCCCCAACCCAACGAGCAAATCGTCACGAGCCTGGGCGTCTTACGCACCTCGGGATTTGGATGCACGATCGAACCGCTGAATAAGAATCCCGTCACCGACAGCATGGCGGATCAACGTGTCCCGCAAATCACAAACTGTAACTCCAGCTTCGATACGCCCAAGGGGCCGCACCGGGCCAGCAATTTTCGCAGTGACCATCCCGGCGGCGGTCACTTCCTGTTTGCCGACGGCAGCGTGCAGTGGATCAGTCAAGGCATTGACATGCCCGTCTACCGCGCACTGTCCACGATGGCCGGGGGCGAGCCAGTGAGTATTCCCTGAGCGTCACGTATTTCCAGTTCGAGTTGTCATCAAATCATCCTGTCAGGAGAACGCTGCGAGAAGATACCCGTCGCAACATTTGGTTCGTCAATGATCGCTTTGACTCGCAGTTACGTTCGATCGACCAGACATTTTCGTAGAAATACAACAGGAGTAGCCAATGTCATCCAATTCGCAATTGCGTTCGTGTTTTGCCCTTCTTTCCGCCGTCGCCCTCTGCTCGAGTCTGGCCGGACAGGCGAAAGCCGTTCCCGTCGTCTTCACGATCGATCCGGCACGCAGCTCGATTCGCGTGAACACCGACCCCACGGTCAACCCGTCGAACCCCACGGGCGATGTCAGCAAGCTGCTCACGGTCCCCGTCGTGGAACAAGTCGCAGGTTCGGGCACCGATTCTTACTCGGGCACGATCGCGGCCGACGAATCCTTAGCCGGCGTGCTCACCTTCAGTGGCGGTAGCAGCATCGTCGCGGCGCTCAATACCGCGGGCCCCCCGCCGTACAACCCCACGGCGAATCCGGGCACCGACAACTATGGCATCAAAACAATAACTGCCACGCCGACGACTGGTGGCATCGTCTTTGCCGCGTTGCGCAACACCGTCTTCGACATTTCGGCGGGGACTGTTTCCAATTCCGCGATTCCTTCCGGCGTGAGCTTGGATATTCAGCCCGGCGGCTTCGGCAGCGTCACTTTGTTCGGGGCTTTGTCGACCGCCGGCGCAGGCGCCAACACGACAGGCCTGACGGCAAGCCTGACGACGTCAGGAGGTGTGGAAACGCTCATCCTGCCGATTACGCGAATCACGGGCAGCAGCGCGCATTTCGTCCTCATCGGGCAATTGGTGGCGACGCGACAAGTGCCCGAACCGTCGACCTTCGCCATGGCCGGCCTGGCCGTCGGCGGATTGGCTTTCGCCGCCTGGCGTAAGCGCTCGCGCTAAGCGCAGGGAAGTGCTCAGCGATGGAATGTATGGGGCCGCCGGCGCTGCGCCGGCGGCCCTGTTTTATTGACCAACGGTCTTACTGGCACATTCCAGCATCAACTCGTTTCGCAGGCGCGTCACGGCCAGTTCCTTGGCTTTGGCTTCCACTTCGACGGTTACGTTTAACGTGCGCCAGCACGCCGGAAAATCAGAGACGTTGACGTAGTCATGGTGTCGCTCCGGACGGGGACCGTCCCAACCTTCGAGAGGACTGGAGATGTGCATCAGCGGCTCGCGGTCCCAGGTCTCGCTGGCACGAGCTGTTGCCTCTTCGATGTTTAACTCATCGGCCAGGCAGCGATGGTGGTGCACGTCGTAGACCAAAGGCACGCCCGTGCGGCAACACAGCGGCAGGAGATCGGCAGGGGAATAAATCTTGTCATCGTTTTCGATGGTCAATCTCTGGCGGGCCCTGTGTGACAAGCGATCCAGGTTTCGTTCGAGGGTCGCCAACGCGAATTTCTTGTCGCCGTAGGCGCCGCCACCATGAATATTGATCACATCGGCCCCGATCCATTCCGCGACCTCGGCCTGATACTCGAGTTCGCGCAAGGAAGCTTCGACGACGTCGAGCCGCGGTGAGTTGAGCACGACAAACTGGTCTGGATGAAAGGTCAATCGCAGCCCACGCTGGGCCGCAAAAGCCCCACAATCTCGAAAACGGCGGATGATTTCGGTACTGTCCGGGAGTTCAGCCAGGTGGTAACCGCAATCAGGATGAGTCTTGAGC
>CAMFLN010000413.1 GCA_945957305.1 uncultured Planctomycetaceae bacterium
GGATACAAACGATTCGTTACCTGAGCCGGGCGAAACTCCTGGGCAAGGACCGCTCGGCCGAACTGGTCACCGACCGCCGGGAATATCATCGCGGCGAGCCTGTGCAGCTGCGCGTGCGCTTTACCGACGAGCGCCTGGCCCCCGTGGCAGACGATGGAGTCGTGGTCGTCCTGGAGCAGGAAGGAAATAAGAATCAACGGCTGCAGCTGCACCGCGCTACGGGTGGCCACGGCGTGTTCGAAACGCTGCTGGTGGACCTTGCCGAAGGCCGCTATCACGCCTGGGTCGCCACACCAACGCTCGAAGGGGGAGCTCCGGCGGCTGACTTCCGGGTGTCGGTCGCCGCCGACGAGCTGCTCCGCACCGTGGCCGATTTTACCGCGTTGCAGCAGGCCAGCGAGGAAACCAAGGGACAGCACTTTACGCTCGCTAACGCGGCGCAGCTCGCCCACTCGTTACCTACCGGGCGGCAGGTGCCAATCGAAGCATTGCCGCCGATCGAGCTATGGAATCGCTGGCCGCTGTTGCTGGCGTTTATCGGCCTGCTCGTGGGAGAGTGGGTCCTACGGAAAAAGCAAGGAATGGTATAATTGTAAAGCGGTGCGTGTCCGCGGCGCAAGGATTACTTCATGCCTCATCCGCTCGAATGGCAACTTGCGCAACTGCGGCGTCGGGCGCGACAATACCTGCTCGTCAGCGCGGTCGCCCGTGCGCTTGCGCTGGTGCTCGTGGCCGGCGGGAGCCTGGCGTTGGTTGATGCCTGGTTTCATTTTCAGGACCGCGGGCTGCGGGCGATTTTTTCGCTCCTTTGGCTGACGACGGTCACCGTAGGCCTGCGGTGGATCGCCGCGGCGGTCCGCGACAGCCGGTTCAGCCAGGTGCAGATCGCCCAGCGGCTCGAGGAATTTTTCCCGCAGCTCCGCGGGCGCCTGGCGAGCGCGGTCGAGTTTCTGGCCGCCACGGACAACGATCCGGTCGCAGGGTCGAGCAGTCTGCGCCGCGCGGTGATTCATGATGCGGAATGCCGCATCAGTCAGATCAGCTTGTCGCGCGCCCTCGACGTTCGTCCACTGCGCCGCTCGCTGGCGGTGTTGGGCGGAGTGCTCGCCTGTGCGACGCTGATTGCATCTCTGCATGGCGAACAAGCGCGGATCGCGGCTGCGCGACTGTGTAATCCCCTCAGTGATCTCGCCTGGCCTCGCAATAACCAATTGGCACTCGTCTCGCCGGTGTTCCGCCTGGCACAGGGTGAGACTTTCGAGATGCAGGTGGTAGACACGGCTGGTGCGCCGCTCCCTGAGATTGTCGAGATGCAATATCGCTTTCGATCTCCGGACGGCGAAGTAATCGACGAAAGCGAACCGTTGCAAATTGTGGGCGATCAGTTGCTCGCGCGACGCGAAGGGGTGCAGCGGTCGTTCGAATATCGAGCTGTCGGCGGTGACGATTACACGATGCCCTGGACGAATCTCGAAGTGGTCGAACCGCCGTCGCTGCGCAACATCTCGGTCACCCTGCACTTTCCTACTTACACGGGTTGGCCCCCCCGCGCCGTCGAGCCGAGCTTCCGTGCGTTGATGGCAACAAGAGTTGAACTGCAGGCGACGACGACCAAGCCTCTCTCGTCAGCCCAAGTACAGATCGCGGAAACGGGTGTGCCGGCCACGATCAGCCCCGATGGTTACCAGCTTTCGATCGCGCGCACCGACGAACCGGGCTTTGTGGTCAGTGCCACGGGTCCGTACGCATTGGACCTGGTGGACCGGGACGGATTTCACAATGGCGACGCGCCGAAATATGAAGTGCGCGCCGTGGCTGACGCCGCGCCGAGCGTCGAGATCGAGCGGCCGAAGGCGAATCTCTATCTCACGGCCGACGCATTGTTGCCGCTCGAGGTTCGTGCCCGCGACGATTTGATAGTTCGCGAGATCACGCTTTCTTACGTGCGTTCCGATCACTCGGACGAGGGACACCACGAGGAAATTTTGGTGCCCGGGCCCGTCACGGTGCCCGAGGACCTGGCCGCGGCCTCGGCGGTCGACGGTTTTACGGGCGATCGGCGCGAGGTCTTGCATCCCTGGAATTTGAAAACCCTCGGTTTGTCGCCGGGAACGCAGTTGACGTTTCATGCGGCGGCCAAGGATTACGCCGGGCAAGTCGGGCAGAGCCTGCCACGCCAGGTGACCATCGTCACGGCGGACGAAGCGCAAGATCGCCTGGCAGATCGCCAGGGGCTCATATTCAACGAATTGTCGCGCATCCTGCAGATGCAGGAAAGTGCCCGCTCGCACGTGGCGGGCTTGCAAGTGCAGCTCGAACAAACGGGCGAGATCAAGCAGGCCGATATCGACGCGCTGCAAGGCGCTGGTCTGAATCAGCAGCAAGTCGAACGGGCGCTGACCAGCGATCAGGAAGGACTCCGCCGCCAGATCTCTGATTTGCTCGACGAGTTGAAGATGAACCGGATTGACGGACCGGACACCCAGCAACAGATGGAGGGCATTTTTCGCGCTGTCGAGCAGTTGGCCGCCGGGGCGTTGCCAGACGCCGCCCGAGCCCTGACCACGGCCACGAAGAGCGCACAAGTTGGCTCGCAAGAAATGGATTCCACCTCCCCGCAGCGCGACAAAGTCGCGAGCTCGCTTGAGTCGGCTGCAGCGGCACAAGACCGGGTCGCCGAGACGCTGTCGCAAATGATCGACAGCATGAAACAGTGGGTCAACTTTCGCCACTTCCATCAGGAAATCGGTGAAGTCGCCAGGCAACAAGAGCAAATCGCCCAAGAGACTGCCGACCTGGGGCGCAAGACGTTGTCCCGCGACGTGGCCGATCTCGATCCGCAACAGCGCGCCGACCTGCAAAAGCTGGCGCAGCGGCAGGCCGAGTTGGCACGGCGTCTGAACCGCGTCGAGCAACGGTTGGACGATGCGGCTTCCGCGGCGCAACAAGAAGATCCCCTGACGGCTGACAGCATGGCAGATGCCCTGGCGCACACGCGCGGCAACCGCGTTGCCGAAGGTATGCGTCAAGCAGCGCAAAATGTGGAACAGAACCGCCTGGGGCAGGCCGGCGCCGCACAAAACAAGGCCGTCGGCGAGTTGCAGGAACTGCTCGATATTTTGTCGAATCGCCGGGAAAACGAATTGAGCCGACGGGTCAAAAAACTGCGCGACGCAGAGGGAAACCTCGCCCGCCTGCGCGAACAGCAGCAAGGGCTGCGCAAGAAAATCAAGGAGGCCGAGCGCCTACCCGCCGAAGAGCAGCGCCGCGAGCTGGAGCGACTATCCCGGGAGCAGCGCGAATTGCAGACCGAGTCCGAGCGTTTTGGCCGCTCGCTCCAACGGCTGCAGGCGGAACAAGCCAGCGCCGGACTTGCACAAGCCGGCGCGCAGATGGGACAAGCCGCGGAAAGCGGCACAGACGGCGATGCGCAGGGGGCCGCCAGCCGCGCCGCAGATGCCGAGCGCGACTTGGCCAAGGCGCAAGAAGAGTTGGAACGCCAGCGACGCCAGGCCGAAAGTGATCTCGCCCAAGAGCAGCTAGGCCGCATCGACGATGCCATCGCCAGCATTCACGATCGCCAGCAGAAGCTGATTGGCGAGACCATGCATTATCAATTGAGGCAAGCCGAGCGAGGACACTTGACGCGCGCCGAAGCGGCCAGCGTGCGCGACCTCGCGGCGCAACAAGGGAATCTGCGCGACGAGTCGCAAGGGCTGACCACCTCATTAGCAGGGGCTGCGGTGTTTCAGTTCGGTCTGGAACTCATCGCACAGGACATGACGCGCGCTACTGACCGCTTGGAACAGCGTGAGGTCGGCGACGAAACCGTGCGGGCCGAAAACCTCGCCTTGCAACGCTTGGACCAATTGCGCACCGCATTGCAGGACGACAACCAGCAACCAGCTGACCAAGCGCAGGAAGAACAGCAGCAAGGCGACGACGAGGCGGGCGCTCAACAAGGGGCGCAGCAAAAGAATCATTCCGTTGCTGAGCTGAAGCTTCTCAAGTCGATCCAAGAGCAAATCAACGAACGGACCCAGGCACTCGTTGACGCCAGTCGCGCCTCGACGCGCTGGTCGATCGAGCAGCAAGTCGAATTCGATGCGCTGCGCCGCGATCAAGGGCGCTTGGCGGACCTGGTGACCAACATGTCCGAGGTTGCGGACGAACGCCCCGAGGGAACGCCCGACCGGCTGCCGGACATTCGACAGCCGGACGGCCCAGAAAACGCCGGGGAGCCACGACCATGATCGTCCGTCGTGAGGCGACCGCCGCGATTCTGTTCACGTTGCTGAGTTTCGGCCCGCTTTTGGTCGGCGCGCAGGAAAACAAAGATCAACCCCGAATCACCGCCGAAAGCCAGCCCCCGGCGCGCTCGAAGCTCGATGAAGAGCTGCTCAAGGATTTGGGGCCTGATCCGCTGCTGCCTGAGGTTGAGCCAGCCGCGCCAGCAGCTGACGAGCCGTCGGCTAGCAAGAAGAAGGAAGGCCCCGAGCAGCAGTTACTC
>CAMFLN010000414.1 GCA_945957305.1 uncultured Planctomycetaceae bacterium
CGACGAGGCCGAGGTCAACCTGGCCGCCGTGCATTACCACTTCGGCAACCGCGAAGAATTGATTCGCGCCGTCATCAAGCGCCGCGTCGCCCCGATGAACGCCGAACGCCTGCGGCGGCTGGACGAGATCGAATCGGCCAGCGCTGGTCAATCCCCGCAGCTGCCTGACGTTTTGCGGGCGTTTGTCGCGCCGGTCTTCGAGCTGGTCGACGAGCACCCGCACTTGGGCTGGCTGCTGGCCCATATCGACGTGACGCCTGATGAAAAGCTGAGGATGTTTTTCTACTCGCTGTTTGTCGAGTTGGTCTGGCGCTTCGGCGCCGCGCTGCGCAAAGCGATTCCGGCAGAGATCGATGATCGCGCAGGGTGGACGCGCGTGCAATTCACCTGGGGCGCCATGCTCTTTGTGATGGCCAAGCGCACCGATCGCGAAGTGACGGCCGGCGGTCAAATCGAGCCACTGCCCGTGGCGCAACTCATCGACCAGTGGGTCGCCTTCTGCACCGCGGGATTGACCTGTTCGAGTCCGGCCACAACCGTCGTGGTTCGCGCGCCAGCGAGCGGCCGATCGAAACGCGCGAAGAACCCGCGCGGTATCGCGCCTCGCAAGATCCCCGGCGCGAAGAAACCCGTTCCCTCACAAACTGCACATCACCTCGCGAAGGCGCCTCGCCAGAAGTAACCATGCATCTCGAGCATTCACTAAAAATCGCCGCACCTGCCGCAAGCGTCTGGAACGTGACGCTCGATGTCGAACGCTGGCCCGAGTGGACGCCGACGATGGAGCGCGTCGAGCGGCTGGAGAGCGGACCGTTCGGCAAGGGAAGTACGGCGAGAATCAAACAACCGCAATTCCCCGCAACGGTGTGGCGCGTGACGGCCTTCGAGCCGACGCGAAGCTTTACCTGGGAGACGCGCGTGCGCGGTATGCACATGATCGCCGCACACGAGGTCACGTCGGCCCCGGGGGGAAGCACGAGTACCTTGCGGCTGGAAATCCGCGGCCTGTTGGCGACTTTGCTCGGCCCTCTGATTCGGCGCGGAGCGCTGCGCAGCATGGCGCAAGAGAATGATGGTCTGCGGCGGCGTTGCGAGGCGCAAAGCCCTTGAAGGACAGGACACCTGCATTGCACGGGAGATTGACATGAACGCGCGAGTTCCGCCCGGCCCTCGGTCCTTGTTCGGCCTGTCGTTCGCCCGGCAGATGCAGCGGGACGTGTTCGGCTTCAGCCTTGCTCTGGCGCGAGAATACGGCGACGCCGTGTATTTTCGCATCGGGCCGGTGAAGTTCTACCAATTCACGCATCCCGAGCACGTGCAGGAAGTCCTGGTCCGCCAGGCCAAGAAGATGCTCAAGCCGCGGCGCGTGAAAGAGGTCTTCGGCAAATGGGACGGCCAGGGCCTACTGCTCAGCGACGGCGACCTGTGGGTGCGACAACGGCGGCTGGTGCAGCAGGCGTTTCATCCCCGCCGCGTCGAGGCCTACGGGCAGGAAATGACACGCCTGACCGCACTCATGTTGTCTCGCTGGCAAGCGCGTCGCGAGATCGACGTTGTCGAGGAAATGCACCATTTAACGCTCGACATCGTTTGCCGGACTTTGTTCGGCTTTACAGCCGCGGATCATGACGGGATCCGCGATACCGTGCAATCTCTGCAGGACGAAGCTTTGGTTGAATTTGGCCGCCTGGTTCCCTTGCCCGATTGGTTGCCGATCCCCAGCAAGCGCCGGCTGCGCGCGGCGATCGGTTACATGAATCGGCTGCTGGATGGAATCATCGCCGAGCGCCGAGCGTCGCGCGAAGATCACGGCGATCTGTTATCGACTTTGCTCCTGGCCGTGGACGACGAAGGGGACGGCCATGGGATGAGCAATCAGCACGCGCGCGACGAAGCCATGACCTTGTTACTGGCGGGACACGAGACCACGGCCACCAGCCTGGTGTGGACGATGTATCTGCTGGCCCGGCACCCCGAGATTCAGGAAAACGCCGCGCGCTCCGTGATCGCGGCGCTGGGAAATCGCGCGCCCACCGCTGCCGACGTGCCCCGGCTGGTCGAGGTCGATCTCGTCTTAAAGGAAGCTATGCGGCTCTACCCGGCCGTTTATTTAACAGCCCGCGAGGCAGCCGAGGACGTCGTGATTGATGGTTGGACAATTCCGCGCGGCAGTCAAATCCATCTCCTGCCATATGCGATGTATCATGATCCGCGATGGTACGACAATCCGGAGGAATTTCGTCCGGCACGTTTCGCGCCCGAAAATGTCGATCGCATTCCGGCCGGCGCGTACATTCCTTTTGGGGCCGGGCCGCGCGTTTGCATCGGCAAGAGCATGGCGATGATCGAGGCGACCCTGGTAATCGCCTCGATCCTGCAGCGCTACCACTTGTCACTGGCCGCCGGGCAAGGCGAGCCGCGCGCCATCGCGCAAGTGTCGCTCCATCCGGATGGGCCGGTGCGTCTGGAAATTCGCCCCCGGCAATCGGAGCCTGCTCCCCGCGAACAGTGCGCCATCCCCGTGAGAGTCATAAAAACGGCCTGACAGCCCAGGGGGAAGCTTGGCTCACGTCCGAGGGATGGATTTTATCACGTTGTCCCGATTTTCCCGGGGGTTTCGCGGAGTTGAGCCCCTGACGCGGGTGGACATTCGAACGGCTGAAACGTAGCCTGAAATATCGGGCAGCGCGAGGGCTCGCCCGGAATCAGGCAAGCATTCCAACTCCGAACCGTGGCGAATCGCCCGCCACAAGGGCGGTCTCAACCGAGAACTCGCCAGGCACCTTCCAGATTGCATCACGCATGCTCGCGGGTATCAGCACACTTTGCTTCGGCGCCAGCTACGCGGTGGCGCTTGCGCTCGAGCTATCGCGACTTTGGTTTCGTAGCGGAGTTCGCGGAGCGTTGTTAATTGGCTTTGCCGCTGCCGGTTTGCTCGCGCACACACTGTTTTTGGGTTACCGCGCGGCGACCGCGGCCAGCACCCCCTTGTCGAGCCAGTTCGATTGGTTTCTCGTCGCCGCCTGGGTGTTGGCCGCGACTTACTTGTATTTGTCCTTCTACCATCCGCGGACGGCCGTTGGGCTGTTCATATTGCCCTTGGTGTTGGCATTGGTCGGCATTGCGCAATTCTTTGCCAGCCAGGAACCTTTCGCCGAACGTCACGCCTCGCAAGTCTGGGGGGCGATCCACGGCGTGTTCATTCTGCTGGGGACCGTCGCGGTAATGGTCGGCTTCGTCAGCGGCCTCATGTACCTGCTGCAGTCGTATCGATTGAAGCATAAGCAACTGCCGCCGCAGGGCTTCCGCCTGCCCAATCTCGAATGGCTGGAGCACCTCAACAGCCGGGCCATCGTCATTTCGGCATTGATGCTGGCCGCGGGCTTCCTGTCGGGCACCGTGTTGAACCTGGTTAATCATCGGCTCAATGTCGACCAGCTGCCCTGGAGCGACCCGGTCATCTGGACTTCGCTGCTACTGCTCGCCTGGCTCGTGACAGCCGCGATCTTCGGAGTGGTCTACAAACCTGCGCGGCAAGGGCGCAAGGTCGCTTATCTGACTGTGGCGAGCTTCTTGTTTTTGGTATTGGCGCTAGGTCTGCGGTTGTTCTTGCCCAGCGTCCATTCCCCCTCGCGCAACGACACTGCGACAGCAACGACGGTCAGTCGCTTGGTGTGTCCCACGAGTGATGCCAAGCCTACTTCGCAACTGCCCGCTGCCTGCTGCCTGTTGCCCGCTCTTCCGCGTCAGTGGCATACCAGTGAGATTTCGCGGTGCTTTGACATCGGGCCCTCTAGCCGAGGGCGCACATGAAGTACCAGATGTGTGGATTGAGCCACCACACGGCGCCGATCTCGATTCGGGACCGCGTGGCCTTCAGCCCGGAACAAGCGCGCGACGCATTGCGTGATTTACGGTCGCGCTTTCCGGAGACCGAGGCGGTGGTGCTGTCGACCTGCAATCGGGTCGAGATTTACACCGCCGGCGACACGCCAGACGCCATTCCCACGCATCAGGAAGTGGCCGAGTTTCTGGCGGATTTCCACGGTTTGAATCTGGCGGACATTTTCGACGAATTATTCGAACGCACAGGGGAAGACGTCGTCCGGCATTTGTTTCATGTCGCGGCCAGCCTCGACAGCATGGTCGTCGGCGAGCCGCACATCGTGGCGCAAATCAAGCAGGCCTACGAGCTCGCCTATGAACGTGAGAGCACCGGACCACTGACCAACCAGGCTTTTCAAGCGGCGTTGCGCGTGGCCAAGCGCGTGGCGAATGAAACGTCGATCAATGAAAAGCGGGTGAGCATCCCCAGCGTCGCGATCGCCGACTTTGCCAAGCAGATCTTCGAGCGCTTCGATGATAAGCGTGTGCTGGTGATCGGCGCCGGAGAAATGGCCGACGAAACGCTCCGTTACCTGCAAGACGAGGGGACCCGCGACGTCCGCGTGGTGAATCGCAATCCGCAGCGGGCCGAGCAATTGGCGCAAACCTGGCAAG
>CAMFLN010000415.1 GCA_945957305.1 uncultured Planctomycetaceae bacterium
CTCTTGTACCATGCGCTCGCGCCGCTGGTGATTGCCATCGGCGGCCCCAAGGGAGAGTATCCCAAGAAGGTAGTGGCCGGCGGTGGGCTCTACATCGAGAAAGATGGCCGCGACATTCCCGACAGTCATTTCATGCTGATCGAATATCCGAGCGAGCACACCGTGTTTTTGGCCAGCGTGATGACCAACGACAACGGCATTCCGCGCGTGATTCGTGGTCAGCATGGCACGATCGAGTTCGGCAGCGGGCTGAAGCTGCGCGGTCAATCGACCTGGAAACAGGAATTCTCAGCGGCCAACGACGGACAGATGGAAGTGTCGATCCCGGCCGAAAAGCGACGTGATCACGTGGGCAATTTCATCGACGCTGTGCGCGGCCAGGCCGAGCTGACCTGTAACGAGGATGTCGGCTGCGCCCTGATGGTGGCCATCAAGATGGGTGAAGATGCCTACCGTGAAAACAAAGTCCTGCTGTGGGATGCCGACAAAGAACGCGTCGTCACGGCTTGATCAATCTTGGTTGTCGCATGTTTTTGCCGCGATTGTGTTTTTTGATCAGGGAGTTTTCTGCGTGAAGTCGGTCAAGCGCTTGCTAGTCGCCGGTTTGTTGTTTTTGAGTATTGCGCCGGTCGGCGTGCAACAGCTTCGCGGAGCTGAAGGAACCGCGCATAACACGCTCACCGCCGCAGAAGCAGCCGAAGGTTGGCAGTTGCTATTCAACGGCCGGTCGCTCGACGGTTGGAAAGCAAGCGAAAACCCCGAATCTTTCACCGTACGCGACGGGATGATCATCGCGCAAGGAAAAGGCGCCGCGATCGCGGCGCAAGCCCCCCATCCGAAATGTCATCTTTTCTACATGGGGGCTGACGGTCACGCTTCGTTCCAGGACTTCGAATTCAAGGCCGACGTTAAATGCGAGCCGCGGGCCAATAGCGGGCTGTATTTTCATACAGAGTTTCTTGCTGACGCCTGGCCGCAAAAAGGGTTCGAAATCCAGATCGATAACGATCCGACGCACCCCAAAAAGACTGGCAGCCTGTATGGCGTCGCGGATATCACCGAGTCGCCGGCGTGGGACAACGAGTGGTTTCAAATCCATCTGACTGTGCGCGGTGCGCAAGTGACCATCCAGATCAACGAGCAGACGGTCGTCGACTGGACGCAGCCCGAGGGTTTCGTCGCGCGCCATCCGCCATGGTACTCGGAGCGGAAGCTTGGGCACGGGACGTTCGCCTTGCAGGGACACGACGCCGAGAGCACCGTCTATTTTCGCAATCTGCGGGTCAAGCGCATTAATCGCTGACGATGGCCCGCGAAGGTTACGAGCTGTACGCCTGGGGGATAAGGCATTCGGCGGTTCAGCCTTCAGCCAAAGCCCGATATTTTCCGCAGTAGTACAGCAGCGGCTCACCGTCGCGCGATTCCCCATCGAGAATTTCGCCCACGAAGATATCGTGATCCCCGCCGGGCAAGATCTCGGTGACCTTGCAGTCGACATGCCCCAGCGTGCCGGCCAGGATCGGGGCGCCGCTTTCGCCGATCTTGTAGTCGAGGTCGGTGAAGACCTTCGGACCAGGGGTGGCAAAACGTTGCGACAGGTGCTGTTGATCGGCGGCCAGGATATTCATCGCGAAAACGCGATCACGCAGCAGGTATCCATGTGAATGCGCGCGCTTTTCGACGGCTACCAGCACCAGGGGCGGGCTTAACGACAGCGACGCCACGGCGTTGGCTGTCAGTCCGCAGAAGTCGCCCTCGCGTCCGGTCGTGATCACCGTGACGCCGGTGGCAAAGTGCCCCATGATCATGCGTTGCGCTTTAGAGTCTATCGGCACATGAATCTCCCGGTGCTGTCTGCTTTTCTGATCGAACTGTCGACCACGATAGGAAGCAGTGCTTTGCCAGTCAACCGTCGGCACGTGACGCGTCGCACGGTTGCGAAAGCTGGCAATTGCCGTATGCGCGGACTATAACCGCCGCCATGGCATGCCCCTTCGCTTGCGCAAAGCGGATAGCTTTCAGGAGAATCGGACGATGACGGCCCTTACGAAGAGACTCGCACGCGGGGTGCTGCGAGTGCTTATCCTCTGCATCCTGGTTTTAGCGGGCGTGGAAAATTCGATGGCCGCCGAGCCGCGGCTGAACGTCCTGTTTATTGCCTCGGACGATTTGAATTGCCGCCTGGGTTGCTACGGCGATCCGCAGGTGCGTTCGCCCAACATCGATCGCCTGGCCGCACGAGGCACTCGATTCGACCGCGCCTACTGCCAGTTTCCTTTGTGCAATCCCAGCCGGGCCTCATTTCTGACCGGCCTCCGTCCGGATGCAACCGGCGTGCTCGAAAACAAGACGCACTTTCGCCAGACCATGCCTGACGTTGTCACCCTGCCCGAATTGTTTCGCCAGCACGGTTACTATGTCGCGCGCGTGGGCAAGCTCTATCACTACGGAGTACCGGGGCAGATCGGCACCAGCGGGCTGGATGATGCCCAGTCGTGGCAAGAGGTCGTAAACCCGCGCGGCCGCGACAAGGATGACGAGGACAAGATTTTTTCGATCAAGCCTGGCACAGGATTCGGCGCGACCCTGTCATGGCTGGCGGCCGACGGAGCAGATACCGAACAGACAGATGGACGCGGGGCAACGGCGGCGATTGAACTCTTGGAAAAGCACGCGGCCGAGCCGTTTTTTTTGGCCGTCGGTTTTTACCGTCCCCATACGCCGTACGTCGCACCGAAATCATATTTCGGGCTTTATCCGCTGGAAAAAATTCTGCTCGCTGGCGGACCGGCCGACGATCGCGATGACATTCCGCCGCTCGCCATCACGGTCAAACCGCCCCATTACGGCATCAGCGAAGATCTACAACGGCAAGCAATCGAAGCCTACGCGGCGTCGATCACGTTCATGGACGCGCAAGTCGGCCGCCTGCTCGACGCACTCGATCGGCTGAAGCTGGCGGACAAGACCGTCGTGGTCTTTATGAGCGATCATGGTTACCACCTGGGCGAACACGGCCTGTGGCAGAAAATGACGCTGTTCGAGGAATCGGCCCGCGTGCCGCTGGTGATTGCGGCGCCGGGCAGCAAGGCCGCCGGGCAATCTTGCAAGCGGCTTGTCGAATCAATCGACGTCTATCCGACGCTGGCCGAACTGTGTGGTTTGCCCGCGCCAAGACGCCTGGAAGGTCGTAGCGTCAAACCATTATTGGACGATCCACAGCACCCCTGGAAGAAAGCCGCGCTTACGCAGGTCACCCGCGGCCAGGGGAAGATGGGGCGCTCGGTACGGAGCGATCGGTATCGTTACACCGAATGGGACGAGGGACGCGCAGGGACCGAGCTTTATGATCACGAGCAGGATCCCCACGAGTACCGCAACCTGGCCCAGGACCCATCGCTGGCCGAGATCGTCAAAGAGCACCAAGCTCTGCTGCATGCCGGCAAGTAGTCTGCACGTCGGGGGATGACGAGCGCTCTATCGGCTTTCGTGCGCCTTACCTGAGCGCGTAAAAAAACCGGAGGGCGCCTGGCGAACCAGACACCCTCCGGTACAAGTATCACTTGTTTTGTCGCGGCCCAGGTTAACCAGGAGACCGCGATTTCGAACTACTTGCGACGACGCTTCAGCATCGGCAACAGGAATACACCTGCGCCGAGCAGGAGCCAGGTCGACGGCTCGGGCACGACGTACAACGCGTCACCATTGCTGGCAAGCGCTGGCGCCGAGGACGAGAACGTCGTGGACCCGATCGTCAACTGGATCTGCGGGTTGGCGTTCGAGCCCGTTGGAATCAGCGTGCCGTAAACAGCGCCGCCGGCCAACGAACCCAAGGTCAACGCGCCACCACCACCAAAGTTGGTGTTGTTGGCAAATCCGCGGGTCAACAATTGCTGCAGGGCACCACCGACGGTGAACTCGGGATTCGAGACGTTATTACCCGTCAGGTTGATGTACAGCAAAGCGTCATAACCAGCGAAGGCCGGTCCGAGGACCGAAGCACTGGTACGGAACAACGCACCAGCAGCGCTCCCCAGCGAAGTGCCGTTGACGTCAGTCGCGGGCAAGCTGCCGTAGAGACCTGCTGCAGTCAGCGAAGTCGAACCGTAGATTTCCGCGCCTACCGAGGGGAGGTTCGGAATAAATGGCGTGTTAGGCGTACCACCGACGAACGGATTGGCATCTTGCGAGCCTGCACCGGTCGGAGTGTTAGCCGCGCCCGTGCTCGACAAGCTGCCGAGGTTCGAGCCGAGGAGGAAACGACCTCCACTGCCCGACGTGCCGCCGGTACCGCCGCTCACGTCGGCCGAGCCAGTACCGCCGACCGTGGTGCCTTGGATCCACACGGTACCGCCTGCACCACCACCGCCGGTGCCGCCGTTTCCGCCGGTGCCGCCCTTGCCGCCGGTGCCGCCGTTCCCGCCGTTACCACCCTTGCCGCCGCCGCCGCCGCCGGATGCGCCACCGCCGCCGTTGCCGCCG
>CAMFLN010000416.1 GCA_945957305.1 uncultured Planctomycetaceae bacterium
ACACTGAGCAACGCGGAGGCGAAGGCGCCTGGCGAAATAACCTGGCAGAGCGGGCGATCAGCTCAAGACGGCCAGGATTTCTTCCTCGTGCAGAATCAACAGGTCTTCGTTGTTGAACTGCACTTCGGTGCCGGCATAGTCGTTGAAGAGGACCCGATCCCCTTCGTTGACCTGCGGCTTGGCCCGCTCGCCATTCTTCAGGATCTGGCCATCGCCGACCGAGAGTACGCGCCCTTGGCGCGGCTTCTTGCGTGCCCCTTCGGGCAATACGATCCCTCCGCTCGTCTTCTCCTCCGCCTCCGTTCGTCGCACCACGACATGCGGGCCGAGGGGAATGATTCGCATAGACCTATCGAGCTCCAGAGGGGAACGCCGTCGGCCTGTGGACCGGCGCGGCAAACTTCTGCCCTGCGTCGCGTCGACCGACAAAGAGCGATTCTCTCACGCCTTGCGTAGGCGTGCAAGTGAACGGTTGTGCTCATGACACGCGCCGGCCGCGGAATTCCGCCGTCGGTTGTAACGTCTTTAGCGGTGCCGCAGCGCCTAACGGCCGAGCGGTCACCGGCCTGTGCACTTCGCCACGAGAGAAAGCTCGATCGATTACCGCGGGGAGTGGCGCGAGTACCAGGCCAACACCACGCCGGGCGCCATGAGAGCGGCTGCCCAAAGCGCCGCCCAGGAACGAGCCTCGATCGCATGAAGTACTCCTGCGCACACGATCCCCGCCGCCCCCAGGCAAAACACGAGCGGAATCACAGGGTATCCAGGCACGCGAAAGGGACGCTCTTGCTGTGCATCGTATTCGCGCAAGACGAAGACCGAGACGCCCGTCAACAACAAGAAGAACCAAAAGACGGGGGTTGTAAAATCAATCAGCCGTTGAAAACCGGCCCCCTCGGCTTCGCCCCCCAAGAGACCGAACCCTACGACAGCGAGCAAAGTACAAGCAGCCTGAATCACCAGCGACCAAGCGGGAGTTCCGAACCTGCTATTCCACCGTCCCACGCGAGCGAAGAGCGCGTGATCACGCCCCATGGCATAGTAAATTCGCGCGCCGGTAAAAATCATTCCGTTGATGGCGCCGAGTGTCGAGATGCAAATCAAGGTGGCAATGCCACGCCGCCCCCAGTCGCCCAATCCGAGTGCGGCGACGTCTCCCGCCACGGCACGGCTGGCGGCAAATCCCGCGATTCCGAGAGCGTGGACGAAGGCCAAATTAACGCCGACATACACGGTCGCCACGGCCACCACGCCCAACACCAGCGCGCGCAGAATATTGCGCTGTGGTTCGCGGACTTCGGCCGCGACATACGCCATGTCGTTCCAGCCCCCGTAGGTGAACACGACCAGGATCAATGCCAGGCCGACGTTCATGTCACTCGGAGCACTAGGCGGCAACGCAGCCTCGGCGGGCGCTTGATGAGTCAGCCCGATCGCGATAACGATCGACAGTCCCAACAGCTTTGCGCCGGTCAGCAAATTCTGCGTCCACTTGCCTTCGCGCACCCCCAGCACATTGATCGCGCTGATGACCGATACCGACGCGGCGGCATACAGGGTGAACGAATACTCACCCAGCGGATAAAGTTGCGTGGCGTAGCGGCCAAAAACATAGGCCATCGCGCCGATCGATCCAGGCCGAATCACCCATAGCTGTGCCCAAGCAAACAAGAAACCAACCGCGCGACCAAACGCCCGCGAGAGGTACACGTAGTCACCGCCGTCGGCCGGGTAGGCAGTCGCTAACTCGGCATAGCAAAGCGATCCGATCAAAGAATACGCCGCCCCCAGCAGCCAGCCGGCGATCAACCATGCAGTTCCAGGCACGTTGCCGGCAATGATGGGCGTCGTTTCGTATAAGCCCGACCCGATGATGATTCCCACAATCATCGACGTGGTGTCGATCAGCGACAAGCGCCGTTGGGGTACGGCGCTCGGCGGCGGGTTGTGCGTCGAACTTGAGGGATGCGGAGCAGACACGAGCAAGTTCATCGGTGGACTATAGCTAGTTACCGTGGAGGCGGCATTGTAGCATGCAGCCGGCAGCCGCACGGCCACGATTCATGTCTGTGGAGCAAGACGCCATGTTGCACATCCACTTGAAGCGGGCGTATGAACCGCCGGCGCGCGACGACGGACTGCGCATTCTGGTCGAGCGTCTTTGGCCGCGCGGCTTGACGAAACAGCGTGCCAAGATTGACCTCTGGCTGCGCGACGTTGCGCCCAGCCCGGCCCTGCGCAAGTGGTTTCACCATGACCCGTCGCGGTGGACGCAATTCCAGCTGCGTTATCGCGCTGAATTGCGCGAGGCGGGGGACGTGTTGCTGCTGTTGCGTTTGCGGGCCAGCGAGGGGCCCGTCACGTTCGTCTATGCCGCCAGCGACGTGGAACGCAACAGCGCACGGCTCTTGAAAGAGTTTCTCGAGCAGCTGAAGCCGTGAGCCGGGGATACCGCCACGGCGCAGGCGCCGACACCTTTCTTCGCACAGCGGACGGGGTTAGCGGCGAACGCCCTCATCGGCGCGCAGACGCGCGGCGACGAGCGGTTTGTTGAACGCATGCTCGGACAGCTCCTGCCCGTCTTCGACGGCGGGCAGAGCCAATTCCCAGACGGCGAAAACGCCGGCTAGGATGACCCACATCAGCGTCGCGCGCACGCGCCAGCTACGCGATTTCGAGCTTTGAGATTCTTCCATGCCCTGATAACTCGCTTGCTGCTGACGCGCACCGAAAGCACCACCATAAGAGCGGCTCATCAAGAGACCTCGCGCGTTGAGGTAGATTCTTTATCGGCAACTGAGTACGACATACATCGACGCAACCGCCCTCTTTGCGCCGGGGATTAGGCAAGCGGGCGAAAGTTGCCGGACCTCGACCGTTTAAAACCGCCTGCTCCGAGGATTGCGATGCACGACGAAATCGCCGATCTGATTGCCCAACTGCGTTCACAAGACTCTGCCCAGCGGCAGGCCGCGGCCCAACAGCTAGCAAGCATGCAAGAGCAGGCCCAACCGGCCGCGGTTGCCCTGGTCGAAGCGTGCGCCGTCCAAGGAGACATGCATGAATGGGTTGTCGCGGCGCTCGAGTCTCTGGGCCCTCCGGCGGCGGGGGACCTGGACTCGCTCTCGCGACTGCTGCAATCGGCCGACCTGGACACCGCTTATTGGGCCGCGACGCTGCTGGGACGCCTGGGAAATGACGGCGCAGCGGCTGTCGACGCGCTGACCAAGGCGCTCGCGAATCATGCGCAGACCGCCGTGCGCGAACGGGCTGCCTGGGCGCTCGGTGAAATTGGCCCCGCCGCCGGTTCTGCCCGCGCTGCTTTGCAAGCTGCCTCCAGCGGCAGTTCGCGCTTGGCCAGGCTGGCAAGCGCGGCGCTCGAACAAATCGGCTGAAGTCGCAGTTGCGCCACTCAAGAAGGCAGATGCTCGATCCGCTTCAGGGTTTCGACCAGGCGGTCAATTTCGGCCGACGTGTTGTAGATCGACAGCGACGGACGCACCGTCGATTCGACGCCGAATCGACGTAGCGAAGGCTGAGCACAGTGATGCCCTGAGCGGACGGCAATCCCTTCCTGGTCCAGGAGCCGGCCCACTTCCTCAGTGCGACGGTTGGGAAGCACAAACGACAGTACGCCCACCTTTTCGCGTGCCGTCCCGATCAGCCGCAGTCCGTTCACGCACGACAATCGCTCAGTGGCGTATTCGAGCAGCGAGTGCTCGTAAGCAGCAATGTTCGGCAAGCCGAGGTGATTGACGTAATCCAGGGCCGCTCCCAGCCCGACGGCGTCGGCAATATTCGGCGTGCCGGCCTCGAACTTGGCCGGGGCATCGGCATACGTCGTTTCCTCGAACGTCACATTGCGGATCATGTTTCCGCCTCCTTGCCAGGGAGGCAAAATGTCGTGCAGTTCTTCCTTGATATATACAGCCCCGATGCCGGTAGGTCCGAAAATCTTATGTCCCGAGAAGACAAAGAAGTCGGCGCCTAGCGACTGCACGTTGACCGGAATGTGGGCTACCGATTGGGCACCGTCGATCAACACCCGGGCCCCGTAACGCTTGGCCATCTGCGTCATCTCGGCCACGGGCAAAATCGTGCCTAGGCTGTTCGACGCCTGGGTCAGGGCCACAACCTTGGTGCGTGGGCCCAGGATTTTCTGGTACTCCTCGAGCATGATCTCGCCGCGGTCGTTGACCGGGATCACGCGCAGCACGGCTCCCTTTTCTTTGGCGATCGTCTGCCAGGGGACGATGTTGGCGTGATGTTCAAGAATCGACAGGACGACTTCGTCCCCGGGCTGCAAAAATTTGCGACCGTACGTCTGCGTGATCAGGTTGATCCCTTCCGTCGTGCCGCGTACGAAGACGATTTCCTTCGTGCTCGATGCGCCCAGGAACGCCTGGACCTTTTCCCGCGCCTTTTCATAAGCATCGGTCGCGCGGGCGGCCAGCGTGTGGGCCCCGCGATGGATGTTCG
>CAMFLN010000417.1 GCA_945957305.1 uncultured Planctomycetaceae bacterium
GCCTATTGCCTTCCGCAAAACCTGCTCGCCGAGATTGATCGCGAGGTTCGCGGGGACACGTTTGAGAAGGAGAAATGGGAACTCGAATTTGCTCTCACCAGAGCTTGCATCGATCCTTTCGTTGGATTCTGGTCGCTCCGGCCAGTGTCGTTTCCCTTATTGCAACCTGATCTACCAGGAATTGATGCCGCCACGGCCGCTAGATTGAATTGGACCAAAGAGCAGCGCGAAGCAGTCGCCACCGGACTAGGTCGTGTCAAACGATTCAAGTCGATTGCCGTTGGATACGCGGGTTGGCTCTTGCTAGTCCCCAGTTTCCTTAGAGAGCAGCAACAGTTCTTTTTGAATTTTGCTGACGTTCTCTCCCGTCACGGAATTCCACAACTTGCAGCTTCAGGAAAGGTAGATCGGCATTCGGACGTGGAGCTTTCAACTGACGAACAAGGCGTGGCGTGCGTCAATGCCCTTGAGGAATTTTGCATTCGTTGGCGATTAAGCGGCGTTGCAGGTCCAGACCTTCCAGTGCCCTTACAACCAGGTCTGCCAGTCCTACACCTACCATCCGTGTTGGGGCACATGCAGCACGCTGGCGCAACTTTCTATTTACCCGATACCTTTCCTGTGCCGAGTCGAGACGATCTGCGCGACATTCTTGAAGAGAGCCTCCGCGGCGCAGCGACACCTGACCATCTTTCAGGCTGGATGGAAATCGTGCGGGGCCAACAATCAGCCAAGAATCAGATCGAGCGACATGCACGATTGTTCAAAATCCAGCACTACTCAAAGGCGTTCTACTCGCGCCATTCTGAGGCGCTTAAGGGCCAACAACGCCGATTCGCCCAAGCTTTGGCGAATTACTTCTACGTCGGTGTAGAGGCCGTGATCCGTGATATCGGACACATCTCTGAGTGCCTCGGCGACGATTGGCGCTCCCGTGCCGATTAGCTCCAGGCTAACCGATTCTAGTAAAGCGCGTGGAAGCGCTTTCGATTTCGCACGTCGACGCATTTTGCCATTCTGAGTCGTCAATGTGGCCAGGGCGTATCCCTCGGCTGCCATACGTATCTCGGAATGGCTCACGATGTCAGTGCCGACGGAACGGCCGCTCCTCACGCTGCAGGAGCTATGTCAACAGTCGCGGCTATCCCCAGCGACCGTCCACCGGCTGAAGAATGCCGGGAAGATCCCCTTCTATCAACCGGCCGGCCCCGGCGGTCGGCTGCTATTTCCTGCCGACGCGATTGAGCGTGCGTGTCCGCGCGCTGACGAGACGTCCCCTGCTGCGCCGTCCACATCCGCTTCGGCGCGGCTTTCAGGCCCCCTTCCAAACTGGATGAATCAACGGAACAAGTGAACATATGCCACGTCAAGCGAAAGAGCGACCCGTTGTCTGCGACTTCTTCGTGTGGCACCTTCGACGTCGCAACGGCGTTTTTTATGCGGATGGGCGAGGTCGAGGGCACAATCTGGGTAAGCAATCCTTAGCGACCCGTGATCACACCCAGGCTATGGCTCGGCTCCGCCAACTTGATCTTCAAATGGCCATCGATCGGGGGCTTACAATCGCCCGACCCGCGTCGGATGCCAGAATCTCAATCGCCAAAGGTTGGGACCTTTTCCTGGCACATAGTGGACGAAGCGAGGTTTTAGGCGGCGTTTCGTCTGGCACGCTGAAACGATATCGGGCAGTTCGGGACCATCATCTAGCATTCTGCCGCAGCCAAGGCCTTACGGAGTGGACAGCGTTCGATAAAGCCGCGGTCGACAGCTATAGCAAATTACTCTGCAAACGTGCCGCATACCGCACCCAATACTTTGAGCTCACCCTGCTAAAATCGGTCAACTCGTGGCTAATCGCTAACGACTATCTTAGCGCTGCACAGAAACTGGTCTATCCGCTTCGCAAGCCCCAAGGGACGGACACCTATTGCTACAGCCGAGCCGAACTCGCTGCGATGATCAAACACTGCAGTACGACCAAGGGGCTCAATTGGCTTGCCGATCTGATTGTCGTATTGGCACATACCGGGTTACGAATTAGCGAGGCAGCAAACCTCCGTTGGTCAGACGTCAGCCTCGCGAATAACTCTATCCAAATTGCGGATGAACGATCCAACCGGCAGCGACAAGGTGTGTCCAAGTCTCGGACGACCAAGGGGCGACGGTCGCGAAAGATCCCAATTCATCCTCACTTACGAGAGATGATCGTCGCGTTGCCACGCGCCTCCGACGGCTACGTTCTGCACGCACCTCAAGGTGGAATACTCCGTCCGCGCAACGTCTTGGAGGTATTCATTCGGGATGTGATCGTGCCGCTGACGAAAACGTTCCCTACCACAGCCGGGGACATCGGCTTCGAACATGGCCGATTGCACAGCTTCAGACACTTTTTCTGCAGCCAAGCGTTTCTCGGGGGAGCATCGGAGGGCGAAATCAAGGAATGGCTCGGCCACAAAGAGGCAGGCATGGTCGAGCACTATCGCCATCTTCGCAACGAAGACGCGCAACGAAAAATGGCGCAGATTAATTTCTTGGACACGCCATCAATCGGGGACGGCGCCGAGGCACTCGGCTAACCATGCGAAAGCGTTACGAACTGCTTTCACAGCGCGTGCAACAAGCGAACGTCGAGGAAAATTGGGATAAGCAGGACGATTCGGCAGACTGCGTTTGTCCCAGTATTTGTCCCAGTGACTGGGACAAACGAAATCTGCTCGTCGCAAGCGATTTCTCTATAAGGGCTTGCGACGAGCGGATTTTTAAGAAGCGGAGAGGACAGGATTCGAACCTGCGGACCAGTTACCCGGTCACGGGTTTAGCAAACCCGCGCTTTCGACCACTCAGCCACCTCTCCGAATTGCTGCGGGCTGATCGCCCGCGGACCGATTTCCAGTCCTGCCCGAGATTCTAGGCAAATTACTCGCTGCCGCAAGGCGATTTAACCGCTCGAAGGTAGACTTGTACGTGACTATAGTGGGACGTGGCGGTCGACGGGCCGTCGGGCACTGGCGGGTTCCCTGGCTGGTTCGATCGCGTGCCTTGGCCTTATCCGGAACGGATTGAGGCGGCGCCCGGACTACTCACTTCTCCGCTTCCAGACGGTGCACCGATGATTTTGCGACTCCTGGCCTGCGTGCCTTATTGCGCTCTGTTGCTCGTTTTTGTTTCTTTCGTCTCGGCCCAACCACCGGCGCGCTCGATCGCCTGGCCCGGCGAGGTCCTTAATTTCGATTCCGCGGCAGCATCGATCACCGCCACCGAATTGAAGCATCACGCCTCGGCACTGGCGGACGACACGTTCGAAGGGCGCGCCACGGGCACCCGCGGCGGGCGGGCGGCAGCCGGTTATCTGCAATTGCAGTTCAAAAACTTTGGCTTGAAACCCGCCGGCGAAGCCGGTGGATATTTTCAGTCGTTCGACGGCAGCTCGCGCAACATCCTCGGCCTGCTGGAAGGGAGCGACCCTGAGCTGAAAAAAGAGATCGTCCTCGTCAGCGCACACTACGATCACGTCGGTTACGGCAACGCGCGCAACAGCTACGGCCCTACGGGCTACATCCACAACGGGGCCGACGACAATGCCAGCGGTGTCGCCACGCTCCTGGAGGTCGCCCAGGCCTGCGCTCGTCTCGAACCCAAACCGAAACGCAGTTTGTTGTTCGCGCTGTGGGATGCCGAAGAGAGCGGCCTCAACGGGTCGAAGCATTGGCTGTCGCGTCCCACGATTCCGCTGGCGGATGTCAAGCTGATGATCAACATGGATATGGTCGGCCGCTTGCGCAACAACACGGTGACAGTCTATGGAACACGCACCGCACGCGGCCTGCGCCGCTTCACGGCCGCGCCCAACCGCGATGACAAGCTCGCGCTCGACTACAACTGGGAAATCCGCAGCGACAGCGACCATCATCCGTTCTACGTGCGCGGCATTCCGATTCTGATGCTGCACACCGGACTGCACGGCGACTATCACCGCCCCAGCGACGACGTCGAAAAACTCAACATCGACGGTATGCAGCGCATCGCCACGCTCCTTTTCGGCATTGTCTCGACCGTGGCCGATCAACCGCAGCTGCCTGGATTTCGCGAGTCCGTGCGGCGCGAATCGAGCTGGTCGAAGAGCACCATCGAACGAATCGAGCCCACGCCGCCGGGACGCCTGGGATTGCAATGGGATCGTGAAGACGCGGCCGCCCCCGGGCTGAAGGTCGTCGGCGTTTCGCCGGGCGCGCCCGCGGCACAAGCTGGCATTCGCGTGGGAGATCGGCTGCTGACCTTCAACGATCAAGAGTTGACGAACAGTACAAATCTGGCGGCGCTCGTGGTCTCGGCGCAAAACCCGGTGAAGGTTTCGCTGGCCCGCGCGGGTGCGGACAAGCCGGTCGAGTTGAACGTGCAGTTGCGTGGCACGCCGACGCGGCTGGGCATTTTGTGGCGCGAGGATGACGCCGAGCCGGGTTCGGTGAAGA
>CAMFLN010000418.1 GCA_945957305.1 uncultured Planctomycetaceae bacterium
CCGGTAATCAGTTTCGGGTCCACTTTCGGCTCCTTGCATCGATGGTCTAGGTATATACATAGCGAGTCGATGTATGTGGTGTCAAGGCGTCGTAACTCGCGAGAACGACTTGGCAGTGATTGGCATCATCCGCATATGCGGTAAATTGCTGCCTAGAATCGCGGCAGTCAGTGCCTGGGGTTCGTTGACACTTCGCCGTAAGCCGTTTACAGTGAATGTTTTGAGTTTTGCACTGACTCATCCTACGGCATAGACAAAGTGGGAATCGTGGCAAGCAAGCCCTGGGGCGGCGTCTTCGCCGAAGCAACCGACCGGCGGGTCGAAAAGTTCACCGAAAGCGTGAGCTTCGACCGCCGTCTCTATGCCCAGGACATCCGGGGATCGATCGCCCACGTCGAAATGCTGGCAAAGGTCGGCTTGGTTTCGGCCGAGGAGTGCCAGCAGATCATTGCCGGGTTGGAAGCGATCCGCGGTGAGATCGAGCAGGGGACCTTCGCCTTCCGGATCGAATTGGAAGATGTGCATATGCACATCGAAAAGGCGCTGATCGATCGCTTGGGCGATGTCGGTCGCAAGCTGCATACCGGCCGCAGCCGCAACGACCAGGTTTCGACCGATTTGCGGCTGTGGGTGCGGGAAGCCATCGACACGGTCAACGGCCGCCTGGTTGATTTGCAAGCAGCTTTTGTATCGCGTTGTGCGGCGGACCGGGACTGCATCCTGCCGGGCTACACGCATACCCAGCGGGCGCAGCCCGTCCTGGCGCCGCATTACTGGCTGGCTTACTGCGAAAAATTCGAGCGAGACCGGCAGCGATTGGCCGATTGTCGCCGCCGGGTCAACACCTTGACCTTGGGGACGGCGGCCCTCGCGGGCACGACCTTACCGATCGACCGGCACGACGTGGCGCGGCGCCTGGGCTTCGAAGCGGTCGCCGGCAACAGCCTCGACGCTTCGAGCGATCGCGACTTCGCGCTCGAGTTCGCCTTTGTCCTGTCGCTCGTCGGCGAACACTTGAGCACCTGGGCCGAGGAGTGGATTCTCTGGTCGACCAGTGAATTTCGCTTCCTCAAGCTTCCGCAGGCGTTTTGCACCGGCTCGTCGATCATGCCGCAGAAGATCAATCCCGACGTGCTGGAATTGGTCCGCGGCAAGACAGCCCGCCTGGTGGGAAATGTCACTCGCCTACAGGTGCTATTAAAAGGTTTGCCGCTGGCCTACAACCGCGATCTACAAGAGGACAAGGAAGCGATCTTCGACTCGTACGACACCGTCGTGGCTTGTTTGGAAGTGGCAGCCCCCCTGGTCGCGGGCGCGACGCTCAATCGTGACGCGATTGCCGCGGGGCTGGATCGCGGTTACCTCGATGCGACGACGCTGATGGAATGGTTGATCAAGCGCAACGTTCCCCAACGCACCGCGCACGAAATTGTTGGCCGGCTGGTGCGCAAAGCGACCGAACGTGAAGTGCCACTGGCGGGACTTGCGTTAAACGAATTCCAAGAGATTCACGCGGCGATCGACCCATCGATCTACGAGATCCTCGGCGCCGAGCGCGCCATCGCCGCGTTCCAAAGCTATGGATCGACGGCCCCGCAAGAAGTTGATCGTCAAATCGCCCTCTGGACCGAGCGTTTGCAAAGCACCCCGACTTCCGCATCCTAGCCGCAGCGCGCCGATGATTTGCTATACCATCAAACACCTAAGATGTCTTGGCGTGATCGCCTTCCTGTTCGCGCGCATGACGTTGGCTCAGGCCGACGAGGTGACCGCGCCGAGTGGGTCGAGCGAAATCGTGATTCGCGCGCTGCTAGCGGCGAAACCGACAACTCCTGTCGAACTTATCCGTGCGGCGCGTGTAATGGTCGATCTGGGTGAGCCCGCGCAAGCGCTGCCTTTGCTGCAGCGATTGGCGGCCAAAAAACTCAGCGATGGGGAGGCGGCGCACCTGGTACGCGAAGTAGGTTCGGCGACACTCCTCCGCTTGACGCGCCAGCGCGAGCTGTCGGCCGTGGCCGGTCCCCTGAGTACGGCGATCTTCGACGCTGCGCAGCGCTTTGCGCGCGACCCTGCCCGGCTCGCCGAGCAGATCGGTCGCCTCGCGGCAGCGACACCGCTGGAAAGGGCCAACATTGTCGAAGAGCTGCGTCCGGCGGGTGACGCCGCCGTCGTCGCACTGGTCAACGTCTTGGCGGATAAGAGTCGCACCGCGGAGCATCCGCAGGTATGCGCGGCGCTTGTCGATCTTGGCACGGTCAGCAGCGTGCCGCTGGTGGCGGTGTTATCGACCGCGGATTCGCAGCTGCTGGCTCGGGTGATCGACGTTTTGGGAAACCTGGACGATCGGAGCATCGCGGGCCAACTGTTGGCTCCCGCGCTCTTGCCCGAAGCCTCGCCCGAGGTGGTGACTGCCGGGCGTCGCGCCCTGGCGAGGTACTACCAAAAGGTTCCCAGCGTCACTCAAGCCGGCAACTATCTCGCCCGCCGCGCGCAGCAATCGCTCGACGCCGTGCGGCAACCCGGCCTCGACGCGGAGCCGGGGCTCGAACAGCAGCCGCTCGCCTGGCAATGGGATGATCAAACGAAAGTTTTGACGAGCGCCCGCGTGTCGCGGCCCTTGTACGAATTGCTCCGCGGTGTCCAGTTTGCCACGGATGCGCACCGACTGCTGCCAGAAAGCGAAAGCGTGCGGCGGCTGCGGCTGGTCGCCCTGGCGCAGGCGATTGCGTACGCCGGTGACGGTGCAGGTGTGGCCCCGCGCATCGCCGCGGCGCGATCCGTGTTGTCCGCCGCGAGTGTCGAGGAGTTGCAGGACTTGCTCAGCTACTGTCTCGAGCAGGACCAGCCGGGCGCCGCCAGTGTCGCCGCGCAGCAACTTGGCGAAGCGGGCGACGTGCATGTACTCAGCGCCCACACGCCGCAAGACAGTGCGCTGGTCCGAGCGCTGCTGCACCCGTCCCGCGACCTGCGGTTTGCCGCCTTGTCCTCGATCATGCAACTCGACCCACGCGAACCGTATCCAGGTTCCAGCCGCGTCGCCGAGGGGCTGGAATTCTTCGCGCGCTCGACCGGCATTCCGCGGGCCCTGGTCGCATCGACCTCAGCGGAAGAGGCCGCGCGGATCGCGGGCTTGCTGGCCGAATTAGGCTACGAGACCGACACCGCCACGGATGTCGTGGGTGTATTGAAGCACGCTCGCGTAGCGGGCGACTACGAAGTGATCTTCGTCGATTCGGCGCTCGCCATGCCGGCCGGGGCACAGCTGCTGCAATTGTTGCGCAGCGATAGTCGCTTGGCGCGGATTCCGGTCGCGGTCGTTTCGCTGGCCGAGGAATTTCCGCAAGTCGAACGTGTGACGCGGCGCTTTCCGCTCTGCCTGGCCGTCATGCGCACTCATAACCCCGCGGGAACGCAATTCGAATTGAACCGAGTGCTGCAAGCGGCCGGGCATACGGTGACGCCCGGCGACGTGCGACGTGCGCAGGGGGCACAAGCCGTGGCATGGATCGCACAGCTTGCCGCCGAGCGGGAAACCGTTTATGACGTGCAGCGGTTCGATGCGGCGGTGATTGCCAGCATGGACGCGCCGGGACTGACCGCTGCGGCGATTGCCGCTTTGGCGAAGCTCGATACAGCCTACGCGCAGCGGGCTCTGGCCGACCTGGCCAGCCGACTGGCCGCTCCGCTGGAAACCCGCCGAGCGGCGGCCAAGGCTTTTGCCGAGAGCGTGGCGCGCCGTGGCACACTGCTGACCAGCGAAGAAATCCTGCGGCAATACGATCGCTACAACGCCAGTGAGAAGCAAGATGCCGATACGCAGCGTGTGTTGGCCAGCCTGTTAGACACGATCGAAGCGCGGGCGCAAGCCGATTGGCTGACGCTCGAGCCGAACGAGTCACCCGCCCCTTAATCATCGACGACATCCGCCTGCCCGCGAGGATAATGCGGGACACGTTTCATGAGCCGTTCATTCCGACCCACCGAACCGCCGACGACCTCGGGTCCGCCGATCCGCGGCCTCATTGGCTCGGGCCCCGCGATGGAGAAGGTCTATCGCCTGACCCGCACGGTGGCCAAGAGCAACGCCTCGGTGTTGCTCTTGGGAGAAACGGGGACGGGCAAGGAGTTGATCGCCAAAGCGGTGCATCAACTCAGTCCACGCGGGACGGGGCCGTTTGTGCGGGTGAATTGCGGCGCACTCTCCGAGAGTCTGCTAGAGAGCGAATTATTCGGGCATGTGCGAGGATCGTTTACCGGGGCGATTGACAATCGCACGGGACGCTTCGAAGCGGCGCATACCGGCACGGTATTTCTCGACGAGATCAACTCCACCACGCCGAAGCTGCAAGTCAAATTGCTGCGCGTTTTACAAGAACGCGAATTCGAGCGCGTCGGTGACACCCAGACGATTCGCGTCGATACGCGGGTCATCGCGGCCAGCAATCGCGACCTGTTGGAAGA
>CAMFLN010000419.1 GCA_945957305.1 uncultured Planctomycetaceae bacterium
GCGATCGTCGGCAGCGTCAGATGTGTATAAGAGACAGGTGCAGTCCCCTTCGAGGCTTTGTGCCACCTCGGCGGCGGTGGCAAAAGTCTGCGAGTAATTCTTTTCGGCCACCTGCTGGTGCACGAATCGCTCGAGTGCGACTGCCGTCTGCCAGGGATCACGCTCGTCGCCCGCCGCTTTGTCAGCCATCGCCTTGATGCGGGGATCCTCACTTTGGATAAAGCTATTGGGCAGGCGATCGGCCGGGTCAGCTTCTGCTACATTCTCGGGGGGATTTGGCCCCGGACGTACGGCGCGCACGAGCACGTCGGCGGTATGCCCGTCGACGGCGGTGAGCTGCTGGCTCTCGTCGCTGGCAAAGACGCGCGCCGGGTCAGCGTCACTCAACTGCAGGCGATAACGCTGAGCTTTTTTCCGGTGGATGTCGACCAGCGGCTGAGAAACACGAACAAGCGAGACATTACCCAGGTCCAAAACTTCGGCGCTCGAACCGCGTAACGCAATGGCCTTCGTCGTGCGGTAGGCGGTCTGGTTAACGGCGGTGGTGACCGACTTGTAAATCGCACCCTCGCGATCCGTCCACAGAATGCCGTCCAACGCCTGAGCACCTGAAAGCCGCGTCGTCGTTTCTATACGCAGTAGTTCCCGGCGGGTGTCGAGGAGCTCCACCATCTCAAAATCCAGGGCTCGCAACTCGACGGTCGCCACCTGGTTAAAAACCGGCATCAAGGTCGACAGGCGGCGTGATTGTCCTGGTTGCAGCGGGCGACAGAGCAACTCCTCCTCCACGCCGAAAAAGCCCCGCGCGTCGCGCGGCCATTGCAGTGTGCTCAGCCGGGCGGGTTCGTCGCCGGCCGTGGTGGAAATCTTCATCTCGCCGTCGGCATATTGGCCGCGCACGACCGACGGTGTCGGGCCGAGCCGGGCTATGGATTCGAAGCTGCTCACCTGGCCGTCGGCCGATTCGACCTGCGACATTGTCACTTCCGATACGCTGTCCTCCCCAAATCGTTTGACCGACAGTCGCAGCTGCCCTTCGGCCTTGATCAGCTCAGGCTGGTTCGGCACGGCCAGCCATCGTGTCACGCCGTAACCGAGGCGGGCCCCGCCGACATAGTACACGTCCCACTCCTCGCGATTCAGCAATTTCGCGCGACGCTCTGCCGCCGTGCTGACCGCGGACGACACGACACTGGATGGTTGGCGTAGTTCGACCGCCGGGGGTACAGCCTCGCTCGGAGCGGTCGGGGCAGCAGGCATACAGCCGCTGCTGGCAAAGAGACACAGGCCAAGAATCCAAGCGGTAGCAGACTGGCTCAGCACGCGGCCCCCCGTAGAATCAAACGTGACGGTGCAGTTAACAGGGCGAGGCTTGCCGGCGCGGGGCGCAATGATCCGCGCACCCGTGGGGAAGGGACGCTGAATTCTCACGAAGACCTCTGCGGGTGATTCCTGGTGACGACAGTTGGTTTTGCCCAATTTGCCCCGTTTGGCACGGTAAGTGAGGATAAACCGGTTCCGAGGGTCTGGACGCGAGTCGCTGCAGTAATGGATTGAACGAAATATACCCAACCGGCGTACGGTACAGGTAGTTGGCGTGTGCACAGGGAAGGGATGGCATGATACCGTCCTTGACCTCTGCCCGAGTTGCGCTTGCGGATTCAGGCGTGTTCCGGGCGGCGGCTTTGTGCACAGCGGCAATACAAGCTGATTGATTACAGGGAAGTCTTTTCACACGCAGGCAGGCGTGGGAAAGGCTTCCTTTTTTTGTGGACGTAAGAACGAAAACGACGCGTAAGGGGCTTGCATCGGATGGAACGAACACAAAGCTTCCGCGACACGCATGTTTGTCAGTGGGCTGGTGATTTTTTCGCACCCCGGAAGTGATGAGTTCGGCCCCGATGCATTAGCGGAGTGCTAGACTATTTGCAAGGAACGTCGTGCCGAGCGGAACTCGATTGGTCATTGATCAACCAGGTCGCTGGCAAGGCGATACGCCGAAGGCCGTGGGGGGCCAGTTTGCGTGTGGGGCCGATTGTGCCGTTTTTACCACGTGCGGTTCCCTCCCCCGTACGAATTGCCGTTAGCTAGTCTGTTTCGCGAGGCAGCGTGACCTAGGTTTTTCTTGAGAATCGGTCTTTCGCCGGCCGTGTCAAAGACGCACTGCCCACACAACTGACTCGGGACCACTTGATCCAATGGGCTTCTTGAAACGCTTTTTTCGCAACGTATTTCGTGACGGTACCGCTCCGGCGGGGACCAGCAGCTTCGAGCATTTGAGCGAAGCCGACCTGGAAGCCCATCTCGGCGTGGCCCGCTACGGAAATTTCACGCTGACTGACGCGATTCGTCCGTCGTACGACTTGCAAGTCGTGCCGCGGCAAGGGTATCGCCACGACGTCTACCATGACAGCGACAACCGTTGTTCGGTGCCGGTGTTGATGGGGTCGGCGTCGCGCGAAGAACTCTTCGAAGTCTTTATGGACCTGCTCGATCCGTTGGGATCAGAGGTCGACGTCGTGCTCGAAACGAGCCATAACCGCGAGGCGCGGGGGCACGTCGATTTGTATCGTGAACATATCGACACGCCGGTGCTCAAGAGCATTTTGTGGGACTACGAAGATTTGTTGCTCAACGACGGTTGCGTGGGCATCGCCGTGCTGAATCCTGCCGTGCCGCAGGAGGTGCAGTTCGACGAGCACAAGCTGCTGATCGTTTATGGCGAAGACCTGACGAGCTTTGAACAAGCTTTCCGCGACCGCGGCATTCCGTGCGACGACCAGATGAAGTTCATCACCGAAGCCGAGCACGTTCACTCCTCGAGCGACAACTACTTTCGCATGTTCGAAGAGTTGCGTACTCGACTGGGCATGGATTCCATGTGCGACCAGGACGCCCGCCCGGGCGTCGGTTAATCCGCCCAAGCGACCAGCACACGCGGCGTCATCTGGCGCGTACAGCGTGAGCTTGGGCGAAGGAAAATGTTTCGCAGGCGAGCGTCGCAGGACGCTCGCCTTTTTTATTTGCCCAGCAGCGATTCCAGCCAGGCCTGGTCTTCTCGCAGGACCTCGAGTGTTTCTTCCAGTCCGGCGAATTGCCGTTGAAACCTGCGGTAAGCGAACCACGCGATGCCGGCGGCAGAGAGCATGAGAGCCGCAAATTCCGCCAGCAGCCATCCGCCCCGGCTAAGGCCCGCCAGACCGTCCAGCAGGTCCGCTAACGCGACGGCGAACACGGGCAAGGAAACCAGCCCCAAAAGCCCAGCGATGGCCAGGGCGACGACCAGACGCTTGATATCGAGGGCGGCAGCCCCCAGTTCCAGCCGAGCCAGTTCCCAGCGGGCGGCCAGAGCCGCGCGCACCTCCGCCCGCAGTTGGCCGATTTCGGCCGCAGTCGGTCCAAAGAGTGAATCGTTATCGGTCGCCATACGTCTGCGAAACGTCGCCGCTCGGATTGTCAGCACCTGCACGAGCGCTCGCCCAAAGATTCAGCAAATCCTGCAAAACGACCCCACGCGCTGTATTTACGCCCCATTGCATGAGACTGCCGGCGATTGAACGGGGGATCCCGCCCCCCCGGCGTCCCGCGGCAAGCCATAGGCCGACGCCAAACGCCGTTCCCAGCGTGGCGACGGGAAATCTTCGGACATAAGTCTGCCACGAAGCTAGACGGCGTCTCTCTTCGCCCAAGTCGGCGAGCGTGGACATGGTTTGCTGCCGCGTACGGGCAATTTCCGCCCGCAACTGGCGTTTGCGCAGCAAAACGTCGTTCTCGACAATGCGGTGAAAGGACATCAGGGAACCTGCCGCGAAGCGGGCCTAGCGCTGGCGATTAACGTCGAAAGATCTTGCCGACGAACCACCCGCCGACCAGCGCGATCAGCACACCGGGGGCGGGGTATTTTCGGACCAGGTCGAGCACGGTCGCCACGAGGTCGCCCGCGTTTTTGTCGCGCGCGTCACTCAGATTGTCGGCAGCCTGGCTGCGGATTTCCTGGTATTGCGCGCGGGCTTTTTCGAGTTGTTCCTGCGCGTGGCGCAAGGCCTTTTCGGCGGCTTTTACTTCCGGACGCTCATCGATTTTGCGCCCCAAGCTTTCAAACGGGCCGGGACCTGAAGAATGGCTCGCTTCGCTCATCGTTGTTTCCTTGCACAGGGGCCGGGTTGACCCTCGATTTTCTTCTTACATCCGCCTGTTTGAACGTAGCTTACGAAGCGGTAGCTCACAATTGAGGCGGCCCCCCTAAACCGCGGGCTTCTACCGGTATTTACAGTAAAACCGGCGCTTGCCTGGTCCTTCGAAACATTACCTGGTCACCGGCGTCGGCGCCGGTCCGGGGCGAGAGCTGATTTGTTGTGAGGGGGAACCGCCGAGATAGAATGCAGGCGAGGACGTTACCGATCCATCGGCCGGACGCGAATTGAGCGAGCGCCGGACCTAAACAGCAGCAGGGTGATGA
>CAMFLN010000420.1 GCA_945957305.1 uncultured Planctomycetaceae bacterium
TACACGCCCGGCGAGTTTGCCGTCGCAGTGCCGGCGGGAGCGGTGCGTATCGAGGTTTGGAAGGGTTTCGAATATCGCGTCGAAATGCACTCGTTGCAGATTGCCGCCGGTCAGACGCGTGACGTGAAAATCGAACTGCTCAATGCGGCTCCGCTGGCAGCGCTCGGCTGGCACTCGGGCGACCCGCATCTGCATTTCACCCGCGCAAGCGAACGGGACGAGCAAACGATCTTCGATCTCCTCGAAGCCGAAGACATGCATTATGGAATGGTGCTGTGCTACAACAACGACACGACGGCTTACTCAGGCGTGATGTCCGCGTTGGAGACGCCACAACTGCGCGGCATGGGGCGCAACTCCATCAAGCAGCGCGGAGATTATGCCATTATCTCCGGCCAGGAATATCGCAACGTCGTGCTCGGACATTTGAATCTGTACTTGCGTGACCGGCTGTATCGGGCAGGAACGCAGCTCGATCCCAATGTTGGTCCGCTGTTCGGCGAAATCGGTCAAGAAACGCGCGCCCAAGGTGGGTACGCGTTCCACGCGCACGGCGGTTATGGCCTGGAAATCTGGGCCGACCTGGTACAAGGGGCGACGGCCGGTGTCGAACTGTTGCAATTCGGGATCTACCGCGGCATTGGCCTGGATGGCTGGTATCACGCGCTCAACGCAGGTTTGCGGTTTCCGGCCTTTGGCGCGTGTGATTATCCCGCCTGCCGCAAGTTGGGGGATTGTCGTACGTACGTCCACATCGATGGTGAACCGAGCCTCGAAGCGTGGCTGCAGGGGGCCGCTGAAGGACGTAGTTTTATGACCAGCGGACCGCTGGTATTACTCGATGTTGACGGAAAGTTGCCGGGCGACACGATTGACGTGGCGGATGGACAGCCGCGTCGCATGCAGGCCAAGGTGCGGGTGCGCAGCGAAACCGCGCCCGTTACCAATGTGCAATTGATCGTCAATGGACAGGTCGTGCGCGAATTGACGGTCACGCGCGAGGCCGGCACGGCCCACTGGCTCGAACTGGACGAACCCCTGGAACTGCGCGAGTCGAGTTGGATCGCGGCTCGGGCGTTTTCTCGCACCAGCACCGGAAAAGCGGATGCCGAAGCGCATACGAATCCGGTTTTTGTACGGTTCCAGGATCGACCGCCGTTTCAAGCAGCCGATGCGGACTGGTTGATTGCCCGGTTGGACGAGCAGATTGCCGACCATGAAGCGCGATCCGTCCCCGAAAAGCAGGCGGCGATTGCGTATTTCCGCCGCGCGCGCGAAATACTCGTCACTGCCAAAGAACGGAACGGCGCGACGAAAGAATCCCCTTCGATTTCCGCCGTCAAGCCGCATCAAGCCCCGATCGAAACAGCGCTCGCTGCGCCGATGTTGGATCCCGGCACTCCGCTCGCCGAGATGCGAGCCTTCGTCGAACCGAGGATCCTGCGCCGTACCCTGCCGACGAACGCCGCAACATGGGAAGTGGAAGCAGGACGACTTCGACAGAAGGTTCTCGATCGGGTCGTGTTCCGTGGATCAGCGGCCGCTGCCTGGCGCGACTCTCCGGCACGAGTCGAATGGCTCGACACAATCGCCGGGGGACCGGGCTATTGTATCCGCAAGTTTCGCTACGAAGCATTGCCGGGGATGTGGATACCCGCGCTGCTGTATGAGCCGACGAATTTGCAGGAGCGTGTGCCATTGGTTCTGCACTTCAATGGTCACGAACGTCCGTTGGGGAAAGCAACACCGTATAAACAGTTGCTCAGCATCAACCTGGCAAAGCGCGGAATGCTTGTGCTCGATCCCGAATGGTTCGGCATGGGTCAGCTCAATACGGCTGGCTTTTCGCACTATCGCATGAATCAGCTCGATCTCTGCGGCGCCAGCGGCCTGGCGCCCTTTTACCTGGCAATGTCGCGATTGCTCGACTTGGGGTTAGCGCTTCCCCATGCGGACGGAACTCGTGTGCTGGCCACGGGGCTCTCGGGCGGCGGGTGGCAGACGATGTTGCTGTCGGCTTTGGACCAGCGCGTCGTCATGGCCAACCCAGTGGCCGGCTACGGTGGCTTTCGCACAAACATATTGTGCGATGATATGGGAGATTCCGAGCAATCACCGACCGACTTGGGACTGATCGCGGACTACACCGACCTGACGGCCTTGCGCGCCGGTCGCCCGACGTTATTGACTTACAATGCGGCCGACGATTGCTGCTTCCGATCCGGGCACACGCTCGAACCATTGTTGAACGCGGCGCGCCCCGCGTTTGCTTTAGTCGGGGCTACGGACAAGCTCCGCTTTCATGTCAATCATGTGCCTGGCACGCACAATTTTGAAATTGACAATCGCGAGCAACTTTATGCCTTGATCGGCGACTTTTTCTACACGGGCGAGAGCAAATTCCCGCGGCGCGAAATTAATTCGACGGCCGAGATAAGATCGGCCGAGCAATTACAGGTGCCCTTGCCAGAGAGTAATGTCGACTTTTCGCAACTGGCCCAGCAATTACTCCCCTCGCTGCCGCGACGCAGCGCAGGCGCAGCGGGCCAGGGTAAGTCGCGCGCCGAGCGCCGGCATGAATTGATGACCATGTTGAATTTGCCTCCGCGCTATCAAGTGACTGTAACGCAGGAGAAGTCTGCGCAGCAGGAGGGAGTTGAGCACATTTTCCGCCGACTCAATTGTGGGAAATCCTGGACGATTCCCAGTGTCGAGCTAAGCGTCTCCGGATCCTCGCCGCGCGGCACGGTGCTGATCGTCGCGGACGAAGGACGCGCCGCCGCAACGGCCGAGGTACAAGCAGAGCTTGCCGCGGGAAGCCGCGTGCTGGCGATTGATTTGCTCGGTTGCGGCGAATCCGAGGTAAAGGCCCAAGACCCGCCGTACCTCTATCCCTTATTCCTTGCCGCGGTGGGAGAGAGGGCCCTGGGAATTCAGGCAGCGCAATTGCTGGGAATTGTTCGTTGGCAAAAGGCACTTCGCCCTAACATTCCGTTGAAGGTTATTGCTTTGGGGCCGCGCAGTAGCATGGCCGCGCTCGTGGCAACCGCCAGTGAGCCAGCGACGGTGGCAAGTGCAGAGCTTGTCGGAGCACTGACAAGCTTAAAACAGCTGATCGTCGACGACCGCACTGTGGAAGAGCTGCCGGAGTTATTCGCCTTTGGGCTCTTAGCAGAATTCGATGTGCCGGATATCGTGGCACTCGCGGAACAGGGCCAGGTCGTCTTTCGACCGAGGGACGACCGCAGAGAATCACAATAAGCGCGAGGCACGAGGGGTGAAACTTTTGCAAACGATTTCCGGCGTAGCGCATGGCGCTATCGTAACGTTGCTCTTTCTGGCGACGATGTATTCCTCGCCGCTGAGCGCACACAGCGCTGACAAGCCGCCGAACATCGTGCTGGCAATTGCCGATGATTGGGGCTGGCCGCATGCGAGTGCCTATGGCGATCAGGTCGTAAAGACGCCGAATTTCGATCGTGTGGCGCGCGAAGGCGTTTTGTTTCAGAACGCGTTTGTCTCTTCTCCCTCCTGCACGCCCAGCCGCGGGGCGTTGATCACCGGCCAGCATTTCTGGCGATTGGGCGCCGGGGCCAACCTGCATTCGATCTGGCCCGCGGGCCGTTTTCCCGAATATCCGCAACTGCTGGCGCATGCGGGCTATCACGTGGGCACCTACCGCAAGGCGTGGGGACCGGGGCGGGGCAGCCCCGGGGGCAAGCCCTATCCATCGGTCGACGCGTTTTTTGCCGCGCGCCCGACGGGAAAGCCGTTCTGTTTCTGGTTCGGTTCGATCGATCCGCATCGCCCTTACGAGCGTGGGACAGGCGCCGCCGCCGGCATGGATCTGTCGAAAGTGCATCTCTACGGGCAATATCCTGACGTGCCCGAGGTGCGGAGCGACGTGGCCGACTATTACTTTGAAGTGCAGCGTTTCGACCGCGAAGTGGGCGAACTGCTGACCAGGCTGGCAGAACTCGGCGAGCTCGACAACACGCTGATCGTCGTGACGAGCGATCACGGCATGCCATTTCCGCGCGGCAAAACCAATCTGTACGACTGCGGCGTGCATGTGCCGCTCGCGGTGCGCTGGCCGGGCAAAGTACCGGCTGGGCGGAAGGTCACAGACTTTGTCTCGCTGACCGATCTGGCTCCCACGTTTCTCGCTGCGGCCGGTTTGCCTATTCCGGCGGAAATGACGGGCAGGTCCATGCTGCCACTGCTGGGGAGCAATGCGCAAGGGCGCGTCGAAGCGGCGCGCGACCACGTGCTGGTCGGACGCGAACGTCACGTGCCGGCGCAACAGGCTCCGGAGTCGGGTGGTTATCCGATGCGTGCGATTCGTACCGACGACTACCTGTTCATTCGCAATCTGCGTCCCGACCGCTGGCCCTCGGGCACGCCCGATTATGCGAACGCGTATTTCAAGGACGCGTGGCTGGCCGATTGCGACAATGG
>CAMFLN010000421.1 GCA_945957305.1 uncultured Planctomycetaceae bacterium
CCGCTGAGGGCCGCCATAATGGGTCCTGCTGCAATCAGCGGGCCAAGGCCCGGGATCGCTAAAGCTCCGATGCCCGCCAGCCACCCCAGACCCGCCCCGACGGCGGCGCCAGTGCCAGCTCCGGCTGTCGCTCCTTCAGGCGCCTTGGTGTGGTGTTCATGCGCGAAATCGTGGGTGCTCCGCTTATCAGGCAGGAGCACGGAAATGTCTTCTCTGGTGAAGCCCACTTGGCGGAGATTATCGACGATGCCGATCGCCTGTTCCCGCGTGTTGGCAATACAAAAAACTGCGGACATGGTCTTACCCTTTCTTGGGAATGGCTATACGGAGATTTCCAGTTGGCTATCGACGTTGTCCGCCCCAGCGACATCGTGGGCGATTTGCTCGACTTGCTTCTTTTCCTCGGCGGATTTGACGGGACCACGCAGCGTCACTTTGCCGTTTTGCGTAATGATCTTCACGTTGTGAGCGTTGACCGAGAGATCGGTGTCCACCACCCGCTTGCGTATCGCGGCCGTGAGGTCGATATCGGCTTGGTTTTCATTCTGATCGATCGGGGTTTTGACGGTTTCGGCCCGATCCCGAACATTCACCGCGGTGTTTGTCGGCTCTGCTGGCGTTGCGTTGGGAGCCGGAGTACGCATACGCTCGCCACAACCTATAAGCAACGCAAGGCAGACGAGTGCCGGGCAGTAGACCTTCATCAGAGACTCCTTTAAACAAAGCCCACACGATTCAAAGGTTGTTTGCAACTCGTGTGCCGCGGACTGCATGCCGCGGCGCTTTCGTCAGATCGCGGTTGCTGCTCCACACGTGCAGAGTGCCCAAACTGGACGACTTCCCCGGCCAATCAGGCGGCGTTTTGCGTGCCGATTTACATCGCCGACGTGGGACTTGCAGCGGCTTTAGTTCGCCGTGGGCCCTGCAGAGTGTGTGCCCTCGGAGGTCGTTTTGCGATCAAGTGGGACGGCGAGCAGGCTTGTCGAGCGCGGTCGCCGTTCGAAAAATGTAGGTGTAGCACGGCGCGTGAGCCGAGCTTTCGAAAGCTGGGTCAATGAGAATTGTGATGTCCCGGGAACAAAACGACGAAACCGGCCTTTCCAGGCTGCTCGGTGAATTTGCTCGACAAAAGCAAGAGTACGAGAGCACCACGGTCAAATGTGGCTTTGTGGGGCGCAGCGGGGTCGGAAAATCGTCGTTGATTAATGCCATAACCGGCGAAAAGCTCGCGCCGGTTGGCTTTGCCAAGGAGACGACAATTGAACCGCATGAGTACCTGCACCGTGGGTTGGTTCTGGTGGACTTGCCCGGCTGTGGCACGGAGCGCTTTCCCACAGAAGAATATGTGCAGCAACTGAGCCTGGAGAGCTACGACCTGTTCATCTTCGTCACCGAGTTGCGGTTCTTTCAAGACGACAAGGTCGTTTATTCCCAGCTTGTCAACGAGCTGAAGAAGCCCTGCTTCCTCGTCCGGAACAAATTCGACCTGGCCCTGGCTGATGCCGCCTACGACGGGCACAACTTGTCCGCAGCGGAATGCAAAGAAGCGATTGAACGAAACGTCAAAGAGAATCTGGCGCCTGTGGAGGTCAAGAAGGTCTACATGGTCTCCGCGCGGCAGCCGTCTCACCACGATTTGCCGGACCTGCTGAATGACATCCAGGATTCGTTCGCGGGAATGAAGAAGCTACGGCTCGAGAACGACCTGGCCGCCTGGAGCCAGGTTGCCTTGTTGAAGAAACGTGAGAATGCCATGCGCATCACCGCGTGGTACGCCGGCATGGCGGCCCTCAATGGCCTCAATCCGGTGTTGGGTCTCGACGTGAGTGTCGATCTCGGAATCCTGCGCCGATTGTCGCGCGAAGTGGCAGAGATCTACAGCTTGACCCAGGAGCAAGAAGAGTACTGGAGATCCGTGCTAAAAGGGGCGGACGGCCGAGCCCTGCTGCAAAAGATGGTCGCTCTGACGCTGAAATACGGCACGGAAACCGCGATCGCCACCCTCTTGAAAGCCCTAGGAAAACGCGAGTTGCCCAAGGTCTTTTCGAAGTTCATTCCCTTTGCCGGTCAGGCGCTCGCCTGTGCAGCCGGCGCCGGCATCACGTACTCGTTCGGCAAGGGACTCGTGGATGAATACCACGATATCGCCACGAAAATCCTGGCCGATTTGAATTCCTAGAGAGTCGCAAGCCTCGTTGAGATTGTCTGACGGGCAAGCGTGCGGCAGCGATCCCTTCGATTTGCAGGGAGGCTCTCTTCGGGTATTTTCTGACCTTTACGTTGACGGTATCCACATACAGCCGGGAGGAGCCATGGCATTTTCTGCCAAGATTGAGGGCAACGAACTCGTGATCCGTTTGCCGCTGAACGAAAAGCCTGAACGTTCGGCGAGTGGAAAGACTCTGGTGGTCGCTTCCACGCGCGGCAACAAAGAAACCGACTGCGTGGTGCAGGGAAAGAAAGTGATAATTGGCCTGAATGCCTATATTCCTGTGAAATAGACCCTCTAAAGCAGAGGTAACTGTTCGACGTTGTTTGACCGGAGCTATAGATTGGGATAGCTTGCACGCTTTGCAAGTGCGTATCCAAAAGGTGATCTATGGCTAAAAAGCCATCTTCGTCCAAGTCTGATCGTTCCGACCCCAAGAAGAATAAGAGCCTCGCGATTCGCGAGATTCTGACCAAGCTGCCGAGTGCCAGAGCCACCGACATAGTGGCTGCCGTCAAGAAGGAGTACGGTCACACGGTCAATGCAAACCGAGTCTATATGGTGAAAACGAAGAGCAATATGGCCTCGGATGGCAGAGCGCGAAACGCCAAGGCGATGAAGGAAAGCACCCCTATGAGATCGCCCGCGCTGTGGATAGACGCTATCAAGACGGCGCGTCAATTGCTCAAGGCCACGGGCAGTGTGCCGAATGCAGTCGCGCTGTTAAAAGCCATCGACAGCTAATCCTGGTGGAATAGAAAAGGCCCATCCGGCTCTTGCGGCGGATGGGCCTTTTTTTGGCTGCCAGAGAAAAGTGGGACTTTTACCAGCGAAAAGAATCACTCGGACTCTTCTGTCGAGTCGTCGTCGTCCTCTTCCTCATCTTCATCGTCGTCCCAGTCATCGTCCTCGTCGTCGTCATCGTCGTCATCACCGACTTCTTCCCAGTCGTCATCGAAGTCGTCGTCGAGATCGTCTTCGTCTTCGTCCTCTTCATCATCATCGTCGTCGTCAGGCTCTTCGTCGAGGAAGTCAATTTCGTTCTCTTCTCGGCCGGCGAAATGACTTCCGTTGGTGCTTGCGAATAGCCGACGTGGAACAGCGGATCCCTTGGCATAGAACGTCACGCAGCACTTCCCTTCGATGGTGTCCTGAGTTGAGTAGATCAGGCATCGTACTCGAAATGGGCTGCCGATGCTGCTCAGTTCTGCTGGAAAAACTGCGCTGGAGAGACAATTCTCGCCAATTAAGCAAGGAAGTTCGATAATTGACCGATGAGAGGATAGGCAGCAGTGTCAGAGGCCAACGCCAAACAAAGGATTGAGCCGTGCAACTCAAGGAATGGGAAACGACCATCCAGCTAATCGCCGACGAATCGAATCGCGAAACGGCCGAGGCCGGAAGGAATCGCGTCTTGACGGGTTGGCGTTCCAAACTGGAACTTCCACCTACCTCGCTCAAGGCATTTCAAATCGACGAGATCGTGCGTGAAGCACGCAAGAGATTCGTCGAAGCCAAACGCCCAGCTTGGGCCTAGCGCTCGTGACGATGGCCATGGTGGGCCTCATTCCAGCGCAAGCCAGAGCACCGAACGACACTCATAACCTCAGCGGTGCCTCCGTGTGTCGGTCGCCTCGATTTCTAGGCACTGGCGTGCTGCTTGATCCACGCGACGTATCGATCCATCCACTTTTGCAAGAACTGCTTGCTCGCCGGGCCGATGTTTCCCTGCTCGTCGAAGAGCCCTTCCTTCATTTGAATAAATGCCTCGGGCTGCGCGAGCGTCGGAACGTCCAAATACGCCAGGATGTTCCGCAGGTGCTGCTGCGCAAGTGCGGTGCCGGCCGCGCCAGGCGAGACCCCCAAAACTCCGGCCGGCTTTCCGGCCCAAGCGCTCTGTCCGTACGGCCGCGATGCATGGTCAATGGCGTTTTTGAGGACGCCGGGGAGCGAGCGATTGTATTCCGGCGTCACAAACAGCAGGCCGTTCGCCGCGAGTATCTCGTTTTTCAAACGCACAACGCTCGCGGCGGGCTGCGCGTCGTCGTCCTGGTTGTACAGCGGCAGGTCGTCAATGCGCAATTGCTTGAACGAGAACTCCGCCGGAGCCAGATGAACAAGGGCGCTGGCCAATTGGCGATTGAATGATTCCTTGCGCAAGCTGCCGACGATGACGGCAATTTGATATTGGCTCATGCGAATATCCTCGTTGAGGGGAGTGTGAATTGATGGTGGAACTCTGGCGAAC
>CAMFLN010000422.1 GCA_945957305.1 uncultured Planctomycetaceae bacterium
GGCCTCGGCGACGCTGTGGCGCACCCGGCATTGCTCTTCTTCCATGTCGACCAGCAACTGATGCAGCATCCGTTCCGGATCTTCGACACGTTCGCGAATCGTGGTGATGCTCGAACGAATCACAAAACTGAACTGATCAATCCAACCCATGATCGTATCTCCTCAGTAAAACGCTTTCACAGTTTGAAACGACACGTTTATTCAGCCTGTCCGACACGCTCACGTCTACTCCCAAGATTCGAGTACGGCCGACAACTGACGAACGCGGGATAAGATGGTCTCGCGCTGCCGTTCGCAAACGGCGCCCACCACCACGACCGAAGTGCCGATGAGCAACCCGGCAAGCCACAGCAGCTGTGGATGATCACAGCAGCCACGAACGACCATGCCCAACAGGTCGACAACTAGAAATCCTGTCGCTGTGTACATGAGTGCCCGCACACGCAGGCCGATCGCCACCAAGAGCACCAGGACCGAGGCAACCATCAGGGTCACAAAAGGCCCCCAGGTACCATCCAGCATGTCGAACGTCGGCGACACGAGCACGGTCACCGCACCGACATAGCGCAGCGGGTTGCGGGCGTTTGCCGGCAGTTCCCGGCGTAGTAGCTCGGCGACCAAGACGATCGTCGCGCCCAACGGGATCAAATAAAACTGCGGATTCGTAATCTGCAATTCGCGCCAGGCGAACAGCAAACCCGCGTTGACAACGGCCGCGGCCAGCACGATCAGCTTCGGCCGGCTCTCGTCGATACCACGCCAACAGTAGAACCCGGCCGTCATGAACAACGCCAAGGAATTCGCACCGAGCCAATCGGGCTGATAAGGACTCAAGTGCCGGACCGTGGCCACCGCGAGATTGCCTAGCGGCAGCCAGAAGCCTAGCTGCATGCAGGGCTGAGCGAAGACATTCGCGCGTCCGCGCCCCTGCAACACGCGTCCCGTCAGCCACAACACAACGCCGGCGCTCAGTAGCAGGAACATGGTGAACTGACCGCCGATCACAATGATCTTCCAGCGCACCAGATACGCGATCGCCAGCCCAACCAACCCAGCCGCCAGCCAGACGTGCGGTTGCCCTTGGTCGCGCCACGCAAGGTACATCTGTGCCAGACAGAGGGAACTCACTCCGGCGACGACACACACCACTTGCCCCGTGGTCGGCGCCAGAATCGCCCCCGCACAGATCGCCACGCCCACGGTCAGCATTCCCAGACCCAACCGCTGTAGAGCGATCAATGCCAGAACATTGTCATCATTGCTGCGTGTGTGGACGCATTGCCACAGTGCCAAGGCCAGGGCTGCCAGCAAACCAATCGGAAAGCAAATCACCGGAAGATCGACCGGCGAAAGATGCAAAAGCGAGTCCTGACTTTGCAAGGCTTGCAACGGCAAGGCGACGATCTGCCACGTAACCAGGGCAGCTGCTGAGGTTAGCACAGCCGGCTGCGGCGAGCGGATCGCAAACCAGCTCAGTCCGGCGATTGCCAACATTCCGCCCACGAGCGCCGGGCTAGAGTAACTGACAAGTGCCAAGAAAGTGGCCGACACGAAGATCACTATCGCGAGCGAAACGAGCGGCGCCTCGATCGCACGTGCCGCTGTGATCGCTTCCTCGTGCCCTGCGGCTGACGTTCGCCGCTCCTTCGCCCGTAATATTTCAACAATCGGCAACGCGACGATTGCCAGCGCGGCGCAGACGACAGGCAGCCACGCTTCATGCACCGGGCCCGCGATGTACATGAACACAGTACACGCCAGCCCGACGACGCCCAGCGAGCCGAGCAAAGCGGTGAACCAATGGCGGAATTGCACCGCCTGCGCGAATGCCCATACGATGATCGCGGTTGCGGCCACCCACACGAGCGGTCCGCCGGACCAGGAAACTGCGCCGTGCAGGCTGAGGGCATATTTCGGCAGCCAGGCGAGTGACAACAGTGCAGAGAGTTCGACTGTCAGAACCTGCTCCAGCGGTGCGCGGAACAATGTCAGCGGATTTCCCGCCGGCAAGCGTCGTAGCAAGCGTGCTCCCACAGCCTGACCGACGAGCCAGAGTGTTGAGCAAGCGAGGAGTTGATCGGCGCTTTGGCAGTTTTCCAGCAGGACCAGCGCCGACAGCGCGTGCCCAAACAAAACGGTCACCGTGCTGACAGTCACGGTTTTCCAGCGGAGGCTGTGTGCAACCAGCAATAAAGCCACGGCCACGCCAGCGCCCCAAGTAAAGCACTTGGCGATGACGTTGGGCGGGCCGAACAATAGATAGCCGTGTGCCGTCGTGGCCTCGGCTGCCATAAAGGCGAAAACCGGAAACACCAACGCCAGGCCCAACGCGACCAACAAACTCGCCGCGTCGAACATCGGTAGTTCGTGGGCAATTGTGCGGCGGGGCACGGCGCCGGCAATCATCAACGCCGCCGCTCCCGCCGCGAGCACGAGAAAGTAAGACGCCACCGGAACTTCGTAGTCGAGCACCGTGCTGAGAAAAGGGACGACGCCGACGCACGCTGCCAGCCAGGCCACGATAGTCCCGATTACGGCCACCGGCGATCGAAAGATGCGCTCGTTCGCAACGAAGACGGTCGTCATCGCCAGGCCGACCGGGGCCAGCGCCTTGGCATGCGTCGCTCCGGCCGCGAGCAGCACCGTGCCGAGCAACATCGCGAACCGACCAATTGGCTCGGCAAGCAACGTATCGTTTCTCCGGCGCGCGAAGGCCGCGACTCCCAGCAATCCGCCCAGCAGCGGCAAATAGGTCAGCCCGTAGAACGCCAATGGCAGCCGCTGTTCGTGGACCAGATGCGCTGACTGACTCACAACCTGCCGCGCCGTGTCGAGGGCGAACGACGGCAGGAAGTTGTACGACACGGTTACCAAAATGAGCATCGCATAGATAAAGACCGAGTGGCCGGTGCGCCGCGCGACCCGCTCCATGACGATCGCGGCCAAGGCAGCGGCCAGCACCAACGGTCGGCCGTTGGTGCCCGAAAATACTCCTGTGGCGGCCAGGCCCACTCCGCCCAGGCAGACGATCAATCCCGACAACATTGGCACGGCAATCGAAATGGGCCAAGGCCAGACGAATCCGCCCGTGCGCTGCTCGTAGACTCGCGCCACGGCGTCTGCCGTAAGGAGAATCGTGACCGATGCCAAAACCACTACGGATCCGAGCCACGCCAGCGAAACGTGCGGCGCCACGGCCAAAGCCAGTAGTCCGACGAACTGCGCCGCCAGCAGCAGAACGGGAAAAAATGCGAACACGCGCGGCCAACGCATCAATTCGCTGAGCCAGAACACATGACGATTCACTTTGACCGCGCCGGCGGTGAACACCAGCCACAGCAGCACGCTCGCCGGCAGCAGTAGCCCCGCAGGACATGCGGGCAACAGAGCCCCGGCCACGGCCAGTGTCAGATAGCTGATCGTGAGCGTCGTCTGCTCGTCTCGCAACAGCCGTCGGAAAATCTCGCGCGCGGCAAAGCCCGCAATCGCCAGGTTAACGGCCAAGAGGCCAAACGAGGGAAGCTTGAGCAGCGTCGCGTCGCCGGCGTCGTACCAACTCCAACGCCAGGCGACGAAAGTCACCGGCAGCAGCAGGCTCACCAGTGACAAAACGCAGTTGGCCGTTCGATCAAGACCCAGTCGTGGACAAACGTAACGACCGCAGACGAAGGCCACACTCGTGTAGCCCAAGAAGACCAGGTACTTCCACACGGGCCCGGTGTCGTGCCAGTGCATGGTGACCAGCATGACCGATGAACCAAATAGAATCGCCAAGCCGGCGACCAAGATCCACCGGATGTTGCGTTCTTGTAAGAAGCTGTCCAGGAACTGCACCAGCGGGGAGCGGACATCCGGGGAAGTGCTCATTTCTCGATCTCCTACTGTGCGTGTGTGGGTGGTTGCACAGCGCCTTATTCATTCCCCGTGCCAGGCGCGATTGGCAACCACGAGTGTTCGCCGCAAACAGTTGGAAGAGCACCGGTTACGGCCGCAGGTTTGTGCAGTGGCTGTCACGTCGCAGGCAGCGATCCTGCAGTCTCAACGATGCAGAGACTGCAGTGATCGCACTGCACCTGGGCCGCCAGCATCAAAGCCACGGTTCGGTCGAGATCACTGAACCGATTTGCGCCGAGGGCACTACTCGTCACTGAGTGCGCGCAGGACAAGTTAAGGCCCACGCTCCATCGCCAAGAAGGGCGATGATTCGCCCGAAAGGGGCCGGCTGAAAATGCCAGGTCTCAATTTGCACGTCGACGCTATACTGTCGCTTCGCGCGGGGCATGCAAATTGCAACGGCCCAGATCACGCTAAGAAACTTCTACATTGCCAGTAACGGACGAGTGCCCTCATGCGCCACAACGAGGTCGAGCCCACGTCTGCCAGCAACGACCAGCCGCTTGCTACCGCGCGCGGGTCCTGGCGATCGTTTGCTGCCGATTATTGGCC
>CAMFLN010000423.1 GCA_945957305.1 uncultured Planctomycetaceae bacterium
TCCGGCATGGGACGCGAGCTGGGCGAACGCGGCCTGGACGCCTACACCGAAACCAAGACCGTGACGGTGAGCCTGGCGTAGGGGTCGGGCAAAGGGCAAATTCGGCGTTCCAGGCTCGTTGTGGCGACGTCAAAGCGCCGCTGGTCTAGGAATGGCCTCGTGCGCGCGGCGGGTCTGCGCTAGGTGATTCACCTTTTCGTTTCGAATCAACTTCGCGGGGATGGTTTTGCGAAGCCAGGGGCACGCGACGGAAAGGACTGACACGACAGGCGGATTGCAGGTCGAGGAATCCGCGGCTCCTGGAGCAAAATAACAGCAATGAGTGAACTTGCCGCAAGCGACTGTTCAAACGCCTTGCGAACTTGTTTCAGGCAATTCTTCCGCGCCATTACGGTTAGCGTGACGTTGCTTGTAGTCAATGTGGCGCGCGCGGACTACCAGTATGTCGCCGGTTTCGATCTGACCCCGACGACGAAGGCATCGGTCAACCTGCCTGTGAACGCTCAGACAGTCAGCATTGGCCAGCATTCGCTATTCGAGATGTCGTTGTCGAATCACACTGGTTCCACCGGCAACATTATCGAAGTTGGCGTGACCACGGATTTTGCCCTCAACGGTGACTTGCACCCCCATTGGTTTGTTTATTCCTGGATCAACGGGGTGGGCCAAGGCTATGACTCGCATTCTCATTTCGTTTCCATCGCCGGCGCCTTTTGGTCAACTCCCTTGACAGCGCTCGAAGGAACCTGGCAAAACGTCGCCTTCCAACTCACAGGGGGAAATTGGTGGCTGTTGCTCAATGGTAACTCGATGGGGTATTTCCCAGGTTCCGAATGGTCGGGCTCTTTCACCATTTCCAATGCGACCGAAGTGTTTGGCGAGGCTTATGACAATGGCGCGACCTTCCCTTCGGTGAATGGGACTGTGACCGGATACAGTTCCGCCGGAGGAGGTCATCTGGGCAGCTTTCGCGCGGACAATCCCTATCATATATCCAATGCTTCGGCGACCGGTTTCACCGCCTCGGGGCCCATGACGCCCCTCGTGGGAGATGTGAACAAAGACGGCATCGTCAATGGCCAGGATATTGGATTGGTGGTCAGCAATTGGCTCAGTACGGGCGCCAACCCCGCCGATGTCAATGCCGATCGCATTGTCAACGGTCAGGATATTGCACTCATTGCTTCCAATTGGCTGGCAACAGGCGCTACGCAGGTCTTCGTCCCCGTGGCCGAGCCTGCGTCCGTCATGCTTGGCCTGATGGGCAGCCTTTCTTTGTTGACGTCGGCAATGCGCCGGAACCGGCGCTCGTCGATGGGCACCGGCGGCGTTCATGTAATGTAACGGGGGCGCCTGCGGCGCTCCCGTTAAACGTGGAGGGGCTACTCAGAGGCTTCGATCACCGTCACGGGGGCGATCTTTTCGAGGTCGGCTTTCAAAGTGTCGGCCGGCCCGACGACGACCACCACCATGCGGTCGGGATGAACAACGTCCTGGATGAGCTTCGAGCATGCCGACGCGTCGGCCTCGGCGACGGAACGTAGCTCGGTTTCGAAATAGTTGTTGGGCAGGCTGTTCAGCGCGAGCGTCCACAGTTCCGAGGCCATTTGGAACGGCGTTTCGCGATCCATCGGAAAGTTTCCGACCAGATAGGCCTTAGTCTTGCGCAGCTCGTCCGCGGTCGGCGGTTCATCCTGCAGACGCTTGATTTCTTCAAACACAGCCGCAAGTGCCTCGGCTGTGGTTTCGGTCTTGCTGAACGTGTTGACCGTGAAGTCGCCGGAAAAACGCTGCGAGTGGAAACCGCCGTTGGCCCCGTAGGTCAATCCGCGCTTGACGCGAATCGTCTCGTTCAAGCGGCTCGAAAATGCCCCGCCGAAATAGCCATCGATGACGCGGCTGGCCGGGTAGCGCGAGTCGTGGCGGGTGATTCCCAACTGACCTGCGTAAATCTGGCACTGCGACAAATCGGCGCGATCGACGAGCACGATGTTCGTCGCCGCGGCGGTCGGCAGGTCGGCCAACTTGACGTCGGGCTTTGCCCCCTCGGCCTTCCAACTGCCGAAGGTTTGCTCGGCCAACTTTAGACCTTTCGCGTCGTCAATGTCCCCCGCCATGATCAGCACGGCCAAGTCGGGACGGGCGAATTTGCTCCACCAGCCGGACAGGTCCGCTAGCTCGAGCGCTTCGACGTCTTTGACTTCGCCAGACGAAGTCCGGGCGTACGGATGATCGCCGTACATCTTGCGGCGCAGTTCGCGGCGGGCAATGTACGCCGCTTCGCGTGAGCTGACTCGCAAGCCCGTCAGCGTCTGCTGGCGATTCCGCTTGAATTCTTCCTCGGGAAAAGTCGGTTCGCGAACTACTTCTCCCAATAGTCCCAGTGCTCGCTCCAACTCCTCAGTCAAGCAGTTTGTGGTGACCGTGCAAGAATCCATTCCGCCATTGCCCGAGAGGCTGATGGCATAGGTTCCCAGTTCGTCGGCCAGCTGCGCTTCGTCATGGTGCTTGGTTCCTTGCGTGATCATGTCGAGCGTCATCGAGGCTGTTCCCGGTTTGCTTTCGGTCCAGCCGCCCGAGAGCATGCCGACCGTAACGCTGACGAACGGCACTTCATGATTCGGCACGATCAGAACTTTCAGCCCGTTATCGAGCGTGTGCGTCGTGTGCGCCAGCGGCGGCGGTTCGATGTCCAGCGGCGCCGCCAGCGGCGGAGCGGGGAAGAAACCTTGCGGGCGAGCTACGCCGTCGCGGCCGGCGCGGGGCGTTTTGGTCTCGGGCTGCGCCGTGATGGGGGCGTCTTCTTCGGCGTTCTTTTTCGGGCCGGCGCTGCGCGCGGCGGGAATGTTGACGTTGATCTGCCGCTCGGGCACCAGATATTCGCGCGCCACACGTTGCAGATCGTCGAGCGTCACGCGGCGGATATCGTCCAGAATGTCGTTGGCGCGGGCTGCACTCCCTTCGAGCACGGCGGCCTCGCCCAGGGCCGAGGCCTTGCCTTCGACCGTCAGGGTTTGGGTTACGGCCGACTTAAGAGCACGGTTGCGCGCTTTGAGCAACTCGCGCTCGGTGATCGGACCGGTGCGCAGCCTGGCGATCTCCTCTTCCAGGGCTTTCATCGCGGCCTCGGGCTTGGCGCCCAGCGGAGGCACGACGGCCCCGGCAAAGAAAATTCCTTCTTGTTCGAGCGATTGCGAAATATCGATCGCCGACACGGCCACTTTCTTGTCGGCTACCAGCGCGCGATAGAGCCGGCTGCTGTCGTCACCGACCAGGATTTTTGCCAACAGTTGCAGCGGCACATGATCCGGGTGCGACAGCGGTACCGTGCGGAACAACACGCCCACGATCGGCGCGGGGGCGTTGTCTTCTTGAATGGTCACCGTGCGACCGGCGGCGGGCCACGGTTCATCGATTTTGACGCGCGGCGGATCGGTGCCGCGGGGAATCCAACCAAAGTGGCGCTTGGCCAATTGCTGAACTTCGGCATGCTTGACGGCGCCGGCCACGACCAGCGTCGCGTTGTTTGGCACGTAATAGCGATTCCAGAAGTCGCGCATCTCTTGCACGGCCGCGGAGCGCAGGTGTGGAATTTTGCCGATTGGCGTCCAGCGATAGGGGTGGTTCTTGAAAACCTCGGCCATCACTTTTTCCATCACTGTGCCGAACGGCCGGTTCAAGCCCATGCGGCGCTCTTCCTCGACCACCTTGCGTTCGGTGTCGAAAGAAGTTTGGTCGATCTTCAGGGCCGACATGCGCTCAGCCTCGAGCCACAGGGCCAATTCCAGCTGGTGCGCGGCCACGGTCTCGTGATACACCGTTTGATCAAACGAGGTGTAGGCGTTGCAGTCGCCCCCGGCCTGCCGCACCAAGTCCATGTGGTCGGTCGGGCCCAGCCGCTCGGTGCCGCGGAACATCATGTGTTCGAACATGTGGGCAAAGCCCTGGCGTTCGACTTGCTCGTCCTTCGAGCCAACGTGGTACCACACCTGCACGTTGACGATTGGGCAGGAGAAATCTTCGAGCGATATGACGTGCAGCCCGTTTTCAAGCGTGATCTCGCGATAATCGAACAGCTTCTTTTCGCTGGCCGATTGAGGGTCCGCGGGCTTGTTGGCCGGGGCATCCTTGGCCCAGCCCCTTGTCGCCAGCAGCGGTAGCAGGCTCGCGGCCACGACCAAGAGACAAAACGGCCGGCTAAAGCGCAAAATCATGATGTGGTTCCAAAGGTCGATGCGAAATACCCGCACAGGGTGCGAGTAGTTTAGCGGGCACAACGCCCGCGGTCCAAGAGGTAAGAACCAGCGGGGCGCCGACCGGAGAAGGGAATGCTACAAGTTGTGTCCGCGGCGCGCAACAAAAACCGGGTGTCCCGCAGGCAAGCACGGGCACCCGGTACGCTATACGCATGACAGCGTGCCGAGGATCGCCACCCTC
>CAMFLN010000424.1 GCA_945957305.1 uncultured Planctomycetaceae bacterium
CCCCCCCGCGGCGGGGGCGCGGCGTCTTCTGGTTACCCATGGCGGACACTTCGCGTTATACCACGGCAATTGTTTTTTGCAGGTCGAGCCACATCGGCCAGCCAGTGAAAATCAATTGCCGCGGCGGTAGGCGATGTTGCTTACTCCCGCTAGACTGACGGTCACTTCAGTTCGCGCAGTACGATCCCGGCTCTCTGTTCCGCACGCGGCGAGCAAGCTGTGCTGTCGTTTACCTGACAACCCTAACTTTGAAATAACCACCATGGCCCAACGCGTAAAAAACAGGATTTGTCTCTGGTACAACGGTGGTGCTGAAGACGCCGCCCAGTTTTACGCGGCAACATTTCCCAATTCCTCGGTCGAGGCAGTGCATCGTGCTCCGGCAGACTATCCCGCCGGCAAGAAAGGGGACGTCTTGACGGTCGAATTCACCGTGATGGGCATCCCTTGCCTGGGGCTCAATGGCGGGCCTGCCTTTAAGCACAGCGAGGCTTTTTCATTCCAGGTGGCGACTGAAGATCAGGCGGAGACCGACCGCTATTGGAATGCGATCGTGGGAAATGGAGGCGAGGAGAGCCAGTGTGGCTGGTGCCGGGACAAGTGGGGCCTCTCCTGGCAGATCACACCGACAGCCTTGACAAAAGCGATTGCCAATTCTGATCCTGCCGTGGCTCAGCGCGCGTTTCAGGCCATGATGCAAATGAAGAAAATCGACATTGCCGCGATCGATGCCGCCTGCCGCGGCTGAATGCGCGCCACCGATTCGCATGCATCTAGCGCATATCACGGCAAGTGCTTGCACTCCCGCGCGTCCGTGGACGTAAAAGGCTGTTTTGATGCCTTGTTCGGCCCAACTTCGGAGCGGACCGGCACGTCGCGGTGAAGAGGCTCCCTACTTTGTAACAGGACGGCGGACTTGTCCGCGCCTGCGGTTTGCCGGCGTCTAGGAGCGTCTGAGCAGCAAGTAACGTTGACGCAATTGCGTCCAGTTTGGTCATTGTCCACGCGCCCGATTCTCAAGTTGAGGAAAGATTGGTCGGGCGAGTTCGACCGCTCCGCTCGGAGAAAAAGCATGTTGCACTTCGGGGGACGGCATTGGCACAACAAGTGCACCTTCCCGTTGCTCGCTGTTCGCACTTTGCTCTCGCCGACAGATAAGGAAATACGAATGATCAATCAACATGCACTCCAGGGTCAGTGGAACGACGTCAGATCAAAGCTGCGCAGCCGGTGGGACGTCTTGAGCGACGACGATCTTTCTCATTTCAACGGTAACGTCGAAGGGCTGCTCAATCAGCTGCATACGAAAACGGGCGAAGCACGCGAATCAATCGAACGTTTCCTCGAAGAGGCTCTGGCAGGACAAGGTGATGCGACGACAGATACGCTCGCAGCAGCCGGTAAGGTGGCGAGCGATTTGAAGGAAAAGACCGTTGCAGCGGCTCGCGACACCTATGAACAAGTGAGCGATCAGTTGCGCGACGGCTATGAGAGCTCACAGGACATGATACGCGAACAACCTGCCCAAAGCGTGGCCACGGCATTCGGTGCTGGGGTGATCACGGGCTTTTTGTTGTTTCTGGTCCTGCGTCCCCGCTAATGCGTCTAGAGTTAATGGAATCCGATCAGCAACAAATTGACGACATACGCCGTCAGCTCAGCGATTGCCGGTCGCGGATCGCTGGCGATGTACAGACGATCGCCGAGGGCGTTAGGGCCGCCGTAAACTGGAAGCAGCAGTTGGGGCGACATCCTCTCATCGGCCTGGCCCTGGCGGCGCTTACGGGTTACTGGATAGTGCCCTCGCGCCGGGTCACCGTTTCTCATGTCTATCAAGCAGCAAATCCGTTGCGCGAAAAGCGCAAACCCTCAGTTACTTCGGCACTACTACGCAGTGTTGTATCCTTCGCGACGAGACTTGCCATTGATTACCTGAAGCAACGCCTGTTGGCTGCCCCGGCACGGCGGCAGGAAGACGTCGCCAGATACTGAATGAGAATCCGCCATGCAAAACAGAGTTCGTGCTTTGCTCCGGAGCAAGAGAACCGACCGTCACTTTGACGGCTTCATTTCAGCCAGCAAGGCCGCGCGCAGTTATTTTGAGGAACGGCCGCAAGCGTGCTTGATTGCAGCGGCGGTCGCCGGCATGGTCGTGGGTTGGATCGTCAAACGCAGAAGGTGGTAGGCGGTGATTGACAAACCAAGAACGGCCCAGCGCTTTCGAGCGGCGGGAGATCTGCGGGGGCATTTTGCCCAGTTGGTGGCCTTACAAGGTCGGCTGTTGCAATTAGAGCTTCACCGCGCCATCGCGACCTTCTGGCTTCCCTGTGTCATGGCAATCCTCGCTGCCACGTTATTTCTGGCAGCCGAAGTGGTCACCCTATTCGGCGTGGGCTATGAGATCGGACAACGCATGGATCGAGTTGGCCTGGGGCTCATTGGCGCCGGACTCGTCGGTGGCATCATTGCGGCGATGACGGCAGTCGTGGCCCTGCGCCGCATGGCCAAAGTGCTGCACTGTTTCGATGAATCTCGCGCGCAACTCCATCTGAATCTAGAAACTCTTTCAGGCGCGTTTTCCTCTCACGAGGAACGTTAACTTGGATCTGGCCGTCGATTTTTGAGGCCCATCTTTATGCGCGGGCCTCGAGCTGGAAGGCGTGCCTTTGGGCGATTCGACGCCAGTTCGTGGCGCGTCCCGACTGGTCGGTGACTAACTGAGCTCGAAGGCTTCGCTCAGGGGCGCGGGGTTCTCTTTTTTGAGCAACTTGCGATCCCCTTCGAGCCGCGCGAATAAGAAGTAGAGTCCGGGAATCGTCAACACTCCGACAATGGTCCCGACGAGCATGCCGCCAGCGGCCGTCGTGCCGATCGTCCGGTTTCCGATCGCCCCGGCTCCTGTGGCCACAACCAACGGAATCAAGCCGGCAATGAACGCGAACGAAGTCATCTGGATCGGTCGGAAGCGGAGTTTCGCCCCTTCGACAGCCGCGTCCTGCAGTGAGGCGCCCTCGCGGCGCCTTTGAGTCGCAAACTCGACGATCAAAATCGCATTCTTTCCCAGCAAGCCAACCAGCATGATTAGCCCGATCTGAGCATAGACGTCGTTAGTCAGTCCCAAAGCGTTCAAGAAGAAGAACGAACCGAAGATGCCGATGGGCAGCGACAAAACGACAGCCAAGGGGAGGATGAAGCTTTCGTATTGCGCGACCAGGACGAGATACACGAAGGTCACCACGATCAGGAAGACGTAGACCGCCTCGTTCCCCTTCCTGGCTTCGTCGTAGGCCAAACCGGTCCAGCCGATATCAAAGCCGTGCGGCAGCGTCTGGGCGGCCACTTCTTTGATCGCTTGGATGGTCTGTCCCGTGCTATAGCCGGCCGTTGGCGCGCATTGAATCGCGGCGGAGGTGTACAGATTGTAGCGCGTGATTTCGTTCAGGCCTTGTTTGTTCTTGATCGACATGAACGCGGTATAGGGAACCATGTCGCCCTTGTCGTTCTTGACAAACAAGTTGTCCAAATCGGCCGGATAGCGGCGGAATTGCGGCTTGGCCTGCACGAAAACCTTGTAAAAGTAATTGAAACGAATGAACCCTTGCTCCCACGTACTGCCAATGAGGATGTTGAGGCTGTCCATTGCGTCCTTGATGGTCACCCCTTTCTGCATTGCCACGTCGTTGTCGATGATCAATTCGTACTGCGGGTAGTTGGCGTTGTAGAAGGTAAACAGGTTGCCGACTTCCTGGCGTTTCTTGAGCGCCGTCATGAACTTATCGGTGACTTCTCCGAGTCGCTGATAATCGGCGGAGAAGGTCGTGTCGAGCACAAGGAATGAGACGCCCCCCGCCGTGCCGAAGCCGGGGACTGCGGGCGGCTCGAAGAACTCGAGCTTCACATTGCTCATCTTGCGACATTTTTCTTCAAGATCCGCAATCAGCTGGCGTGCGGTGCGTTTTCGGTCCGACCAGTTCTTCAGGTTGATAATACAGGTACCTGAATTGGAACCACGCCCTTCGGTCAAAACCTCGTATCCGGCCAGCGAAGTGACTGAAGAAACTTCGTCAATCTTTTTTGCGATTTTCTCCAGCTCGTGAGATTTGGCGTTGGTGTACTCCAGCGTCGAGCCGGGGGGCGTCTGCAAGACCGCATAGATAATGCCTTGGTCCTCGCCGGGAATGAACCCGGTCGCCAGCTCTGAGTTGACGACCAGGATTCCGATTCCAAATGCCCCCACGATGCCAGCGGTCAGCAGGCGGCGAGGAATAATGCGCCGTACTACCGCGGCGTAGCCGCCGGTAACCTTGTCGACGAGGCGATCAAACGGTTTGCGCATCAGCGGCAAGAGTATGAGTCCGAACCCAATCGCCCCCCACAACTCGTAGGCCAGGTACGTCACACCACCCAAGACCAGAATTCCGCCCAGCGCTACGA
>CAMFLN010000425.1 GCA_945957305.1 uncultured Planctomycetaceae bacterium
CCTCCGTACGCGGCGAGGACGAGCCAATCCAACCAGGACATGCCAAACGCTCCGGGCGAGGAAAATCCTCGGCTTGTGAAGCAAATCGAAAACAAATCCTACTTATTGACCAGAGCGCGGTCAAATAGCTACGATTTGTCACCAGAGGAGCAATTAAATGAACGCCACCGCCCAGACCACTCGCCCCACGTCTCAGGCTCACGAGCTTGCCAAGACGATTCGTCAGCGGATCCAGGGGGCGCAACTCTCCGACGGCAGTTTTTTCATGACTGAGGCACAGTTAGCCGCGGAATACGGCGTTTCACGCACCGTCGCGCGCGAGGCCGTCAGCCGTCTGCAGGCGTTGGGAATCCTCGAGGCGCGCAAGCGAAAAGGATTGCTCGTGCGGCATCCTGATCCGCTGCGGCTTTTGTCGAACAGCCTGCCGTCGCTGGCGGCTTCTCCCGACGATTGGAGAGAGTTGGCCAAGCTCCGCTACGCGCTCGAAGTCGGTGCGATCGAACTCGCGATTCGCACGGCAACTGATCAACAGATTGTGCAACTCGGGCAAATCACAGAGGAAATGGAGGAAGCCCTGCGCGAGGACACCCAGTCGGCTCGTTCAGTGCGTCTCGATCTGGCCTTTCACGCGCAAATCTTGCAGATGACTGGCTCGCGACTGATCGCGGGCATGCAGCAGATCCTCGTGCAATTCTTCCAGATCGCGCCGCATAGCGAGCAGACCGCGGCGTCGGCCGATCGCATTACCTGGGAGCACCGCGAACTGTTCAATGCCATACGCGATCGGGACGTCGAGCGTGCTCGCGCCATGATCCGTTTGCAGTTTCGTACCACGCTCGAGGCGGCGGGCCCTGGCACGGATTAGCGCCGATCGTCCACTGAGGAAATAGTTCCCTACCGAAACGGCACTCTGGAGTGCTCTCATGTCGCACCCACAAACAAATCGCACTGGCCGCCATAGAGTTCGCCAGCTCGGGAAGAACTTCCGCGTTTGGACTGCTCTGCTGCTGACAATGGGAGCTTTTCCAGGCCCGTCGCACGCCGATGACTGGCCGCAATTTCGCGGACCCAATTGCAGCGGCATCTCGGCCACTCGAATGCCGCTGCCCGAGAAATTCTCGAACACCGAGAATGTACGCTGGTCTGCCCATGTGGGCGATGGTGTGGGCGGGGCCTCGGTCGTCGCTGGTCGGGTCTTTGTCAGCGGCATGACAGCGAAAGAAACCGTCAGCTTATTCGCGTTCGATGCCGCAACCGGCCAGAAACTATGGCAACGCGATTGGCTGACCGGGCCGCTCCCCGAAGTGCATCAGACCAATAGCCATGCCAGTTCGACGCCGGCTGCCGATCGCGAGCGGGTTTATTTCTACTTCAGTTCGCTCGGTCTGCTCGCCGTCGAGGCTGGCTCGGGGCAGGACGTTTGGCAGCGACCGCTGCCCGTGCCGTTCTTCGTCTTCAAGTGGGGCGCTGGCATGTCGCCCGTGCTCTATCGGGACTTGGTGCTGTTTTGCCAGGATGACGATCTGTCTCCCGCGATGTACGCGTTCGACGGCGCCACAGGTGCGCAGCGCTGGAAGGACGACCGGCTCGACATGGCGGTGAACTACTCTCATCCGGTCATTAATACCGTCGACGGACAGGACGAGATCGTCGTCGCCGGAACGGGTTTGCTGATCGGTTACGAACCGCAAACCGGCCGCCGCCATTGGTACGCCAAGGCGCTCCTCCGAAACATCAAAACCACGCCTGTTTGTTCTGAGGGAGTGGTCTATGTTTCGGTGCAGAGCAGCGGCATCGCCAACCAGTGGCTGGTCGCAGTTGATCAGGCCGAGACAGGCAATAAGGACGGCAAGGTCGACAAGCGAGAGATCCAGGCCTATGTCGGCCAGGCGCCAATTCCAGAAGCCTTTTTCGAAAAGACCTTCGACCGGGGTGATCTCGACCACGACGGTTTCCTCGCGGGGTCCGAGTTGGATGTCGCCTTTTTGCATCCCGATAATTTCGCTGGCGCTAAGTTTACGTCGACAGGCGATAGCGCTGCCAGCGAGCTCATTCTGGCGGTTCGCGGCGGCGGCGCCGGAAACGTGACCAACTCACACGTCGTCTGGAAGCAACCGACGAGGCATACCGACCATGTTGTTTCGCCCTTCGTTTCTGATGGTCGCATGTTGCTCGTCAAGGGGGGAGGCATCGTCACCGTGTTCGACACGCGGACCGGCGCACCTTTGCGCGGTCCCAAGCGCATTGCCAACGCAACCGACTATTTCGCATCGCCGGTAGCCGGTGACGGAAAGATCTATGTGGCCGGCGCGAACGGAATGGTCGGGGTTTTGAAGGAGGGGCCCGACTACGAAGAGTTCGCAGTCAATGACGTGGGGGGAAGCATCGTCGCCACGCCCGCCATCGCGGAGGATGCGCTGTATATCCGCACGCGCGATGAACTGCTATGCATTGCGCAAAGGACCGGGGAGAAGCAATGATGGCGCTCGCTCTCCTCTTGGCGGCAGTCTTGGGAACAGACTCGCCGACCGCACCGGCTGTGGCCCGCGCGCACGTTGTGCGAGTGGAGGTCGCCGCAGATCGCATCGATGAGCCCTACACGCCGATGTCGATTGAGATCGAGGGAGCGTCGCTGCTAAGAGCAGCCGGTTCCAAAGGTCGTTTTGCCGCAGATTCCTTGCAGCTCTATCGGGTTCACAAGGATGGGAGCAAAGAGCCGATTCTCTTTAACGCGTCAGAATCATTTTCGCATTCCGATAAGGCCGAGCTCCGCTGGGTCATCGAGCGGCCAGACGAATGCGTTTACGAAATAGGTTTCGATGAACTTGAACGTGGCCCTTTCACTCGACCGTCGACAGTCGCCCTGGTGGGCTGCGGCGATAACCTGCGCTACAACCGGCCTCACGGGCGTTCGCCGATTCACGCCCACGGCATCATGCCGATCTCTGCTGATTTCGACGGCGACGGCAAGATGGATCTGGTTTCTCGGTCTATATACAGCAGCACCTGGGGACAACCGTGGTTTACGATCTGGTTCTGGAAGAACGTGGGGACGAACGCCGAGCCGGTGTATGCGGACTTCGTTCGCCTCTACACCGCTAGTGGCGAGGCAATCTCGAATCATTACAGCGGTTGCGATTTGTACGATTGGAATGGCGATGGAAGGCTCGACCTGGTGACCTCGACGACGGTCTTTACGCAAACCGGAAAGATCGCGCCCAGTGGAGCGCCCGTTCTCGAGCGATTGGAGGACTTGCCGAGCGTATCGATCAAAGGCGAGCCCTACTGTTGGTTTTTCGGCATGCGTGACCACGATGGCGACGGAGTTCGCGACGCCTTTTATCAATTGCAGGGTGTTCACTACAGCTACGAAGGACCGCCACCGCGGAATTACCTCAAATCGGCCATCTATCGAAAGGTCAATGCCTCTCTACGCGGACAGCCTCCCGTGCTGACACAAGAACTGCCAATTCTCCGCGGCAACAAACTGTGGACCGAGAACCAAGTCGCCTCTGATTTCTGGGACGTGGACAACGATGGGGACCAGGATCTAGTCGGCAGCATCGTTCCACTCGATCGCGTTCCTCCCGAGCCGGCGTTCTGCTATTGGCCAAACACGGCGGGCAAGAACGCTGCGCCGGTGTATGGAGATGCCCAATCGATTCCCGGCATGCGGAACTTAGGCGAGCCCGGGTTGTGGGGTGTGGAAAACACAGCGTATCGCGGGTTCCTCGCGGCCGAAGGCCACCGCGTGCGCTATTATCGCCGAACGGCGAACAGTCCGGCGGGACAACTCCCAACGTGGGAAGATGCCGGCTTGCTTGAACAAGTGGACGGACGCTGTGCTGTTGACGGATACAGCAGCATCGATGTCGCCGACTGGGAAGGTGATGGCGACTGGGATCTGGTGGCCGGAGACGAGACCGGAAGTCTGTGGCTCATCCAAAACATCGCTACTAATAAGAGGCCAGTATTCGAAAACCAAGTGCCGATTATCGCCGCCGGCGCGCCGGTCCGTATTCAGCGCTGGCACTACCTGCAGGATGGCAATCCGGAATACTTTCTCGGACAAGCCAAGCCTCGCTATGCGGACTGGGACGGCGACGGAGACCTAGACCTGATTGTCGCCAATAACACCGATCGGCTGCTGCTCTTCGACAACATCGGCACGCGCGAGACGCCGAGATTTGCGGTGGCTGAGGTAGTTTCCGTCGGCAACGAACCAACGGCATTCGTGGACCGCTGCCAGCCAGCGGTCTTGGACTGGAACCGCGATGGACTTACTGACATCGTAACGACGAACAAGGCGAAGCAGCTTTGCCTGTTCCTGCGATTTCGCGACAGTGATGGCCTAAAACTACGTGCGGGATTACCGCTGTTGGATATCAGTGGCAGCCCGCTTGATGGCAGGCAATGGGAGGTCTGCG
>CAMFLN010000426.1 GCA_945957305.1 uncultured Planctomycetaceae bacterium
GCGCCGCCACGATCAGTCCCACCAGGTGCTGGCCGAAAACACCGCGCATGCCGACTTCCGTGTTCGCTGCTAACTGGCCTTGGTTCCCAAGTAACCGTGCATGCGCAGCTTGCGCCCCAACAAATTGCACAGATACTGATTCATCAATCCGCGTATCTCTCCGCCAACTCCACGCGCTAGTTCGATCGTCTGCCAAGCTTCGTCTTCCGGATCCGCAAATTGCCGCAGCAGGGCGATGCTCGCCCCGCTGACGGACACTACCTGCCGCTTGCCGGGCCGACACGAGGCGCACAGCACGCCGCCGGCCAGTTGTCCAAACGCGATTCTTCCCGTTGTCGGCACCTCGCGACCACACTCGGCGCAGCTGCTCAGCGCAGGCTGGTGCCCGAGCATCCGCAGCGCAGTCAATTCCCAGCGCAACACGACGGCTTCCACAGGCACGTGCCCTTCCCTCAGCCGCGCGAGCATATCGAGAGCGGCGTCGAAAAGTTCGGGATGTGGATCGGCGTCGTCGGTGAGCTCTTGTAACAGTTCAGCGACGTAGTAGCCCGCGTATAGATTTGACAAGTCGCGGTTTGCCGGCCGAAAGCGCCGCTCGAGCTTTGCTTCGGTCAGCAAATCGAGGGCTTCCGACGATTTGCGGAGGAAGACTAGCCGACATAACGACAGCAGGTCAAGGGCAGACTCGAACGGACCCTTGAGACGGCGGGCCCCCTTGGCCAGTCCACGTATCTTGCCGAAATCGCGGGTAAATAGCGTGACGATGCTGCTGGTCTCGCTGAATTCGACAACTCGTAGCACCAGTGCCAGCGTCTTTTCCGCGGCCATAATGGCTTAAGCGATTTCTCGCGCGCCAGAGGTGTCGAGCACTTCGATCCGCACCCGTTCGATGCGACGGCGCGTCACGTCGATGACGGTCAAGCGGACCTCGTCGACGGTAATCGTCTCGCCGACCGTCGGAATGTGCCCCAGATGGCTGAAAACGAAGCCGCCGATGGTGTCGAATTCCCCCTCTTCGGGCAGATGTGTGCCGAGCCGCTCGTTGACCTCGTCGATGCGGACGCGTGCTTGCACCTCGGCCGTGTGGTCGTCGATGCTCTTGATGCCTTCGACCAGGGCGTCGTCATATTCGTCGACAATTTCGCCGACGATCTCTTCCAACACGTCTTCGATCGTCACCAGGCCCGAGACGCCGCCAAATTCGTCGAGCACCACGGCCATGTGATTACGATTCTGCTGAAACTCTTGCAGCAGCTCGTCGAGCCGCTTGGTCTCGGGTACGAAATGGGCAGGACGCAGCAAACCGGTGACGTTGGCCGGACGCTTGTCGACCGGCTTGACCAGCTCGGGCAGCAGGTCCTTCATGTGCAAAATGCCCAGGATGTCATCGCGAGTTTTGTCGTAGACCGGGATGCGGGTATGCCCTGAGGAAATCACGAACTTGACCACCTCGTCGAGGCTGAGGTTGGCGCGCATCGACGACATGTACGTGCGCGGGGTCATGACCTGCACGACCTCGGCATCGCCGAGTTGGATCACCCCCTCGATCATTTCGCGCGCGTCTTCTTCGAGCGTGCCGTCGCGATCCCCTTCGGGCAGCAGCGAGCGGCCCTCATCGAGCGATGCGTCACCCGCGGCGGCTGGTCGGCGACCGGACAGCTGGTGCAGCAAGCGATCCAACTGTTGTCCCACCATCACCAGCGGAGTCATGAAGCGGCTGACCATCCGCCACAAGGGCCAGCTGCCAGCAACGAAGGACACGCCGCCGATGCGCACCAGCGCCGCGGGCAGCCACACGTTGCCAGCGAGAAGCACAAGCCCGCCGATAACCGCGAACAGAGCGAAGCGTTCCCAGCCACTCCACTCGTCGAGAACGTGCCACGTAGAAAGTAGCAGCGTCAAGGCGAGCAACAGCAGGGCGTTGCAAATCGCCTGCAAGCATTCCGCAGCCAGAGCCACGGAATGTTGCTCCTGCAGAATCTCGCGCGCGAGCGACTCGTTCTTCCGCCGGCGGCAGACCTCTTCCAATTCGCCGCGCGGCAAGACGCGTAACGTTCGCGCAGCGATATTCGCGGCCAGCCCCAGGACCAGGGTCGCAACCGCCCAGACAATCAGGCTGGCGGGCATCACGGCGAACTTCCTTCCCCGCCTGCGGTCGAGTGGCAGGGACGCGGCGCAGAGGACAAGCCCCCGGTCGTTGGTTGAGGCAACTGCAATCCGAATTTCGCGAGGTATTTCGCCTCTTGCGTGCGCATCAGCGCGGCATCTTCGGGGGATTGATCGTCATACCCAACCAGGTGCAACGCCCCGTGGATTACATAGAGCAGCAATTCGTTTTCGGCAGGCCAACCGTAGCGCGCGGCGGCCGTTTCGGCCGTGTCGGCACTGACGATGATTTCTCCCTCGATCAAGTTACCGCTTTCCTCAAGCAAAAAGCTCAGCACGTCGGTGGGATAATCGTGGCCGAGAAAGCGCCGGTTGAGATCATGTATTGTGGGATCATCGACCACGGCGATGCTGACGCTGCCTCGGACGGGGTGCACGGGAAACGCATCGGCCAGCACCGCGGACACCGCCGCGCGCAGAGACGGCTCGTCGATCGGCACTCGCGACTGCTCGTTGGTAACTTCGATGGGAATCACAGGCCGACAGCTAAATGTGGGGCGATTTCGCAGCTGAGACCGCTCGTGCGTATGGCACGCGTCAAGCCGTACGCTGATCGGGATACTTCACGCGGCCGTGGTACACGGCCGTCAGCGATTTTATCAAACTATCGCGGATAATGCGGAGCTGTTTGAGCGTCAGGCCGCATTCGTCGAACTGGCCGTCCAGCAGCCGCTTCATGGCGATATCCTCGACCAGCCCCTCGATGCGCGCTGGTGTCGGTTCGACCAGTGCCCGAGCGGCGCTTTCGACCGCATCGGCCAGCATCAGCACGGCCGTCTCGCGCGTCTGGGGCTTCGGGCCGGGATAGCGGAAAGCTTCTTCGTGCACCGAGCCGCCATTGGGATTCGTTTCGCACTGCTGGCTGGCACGGCGGTAGAAGTATTCGACGAGCGTTGTGCCGTGGTGCTGCTCGATAAAGTCGATCACCGGCTCAGGCACGTGATGCTGTCGCGCCAGATCGACACCATCCTTGACGTGCGCGATGATAATCAGTGTGCTCATCGCAGGAACGAGCGAATCATGCCGATTCGCCTCGGATCCCTGGTTCTCGACAAAGTAGTCGGGTTTGAGCATCTTGCCGACGTCATGAAAGTACGCCCCCACGCGCACCAGCAAGCGGCGTGCCCCGATCGCTTCGGCGGCGGCCTCGGCGATGGACGCCACGTTGATCGAATGGTTGTAAGTGCCGGGCGCGCGACGCACCAATTCTTGCAGCAAGGGGTGCGAAGCGTCCCCTAATTCCAGCAGGCTGATGTCCGTCAGCACGCCGAACACACTCTCGATGAACGGCAACAGCCCCGTGACGAAAAAGCCTGCGGCAAAGGCCCATAGCCCGTTGCGAAGCGCCATTTCCCACAGCGGTTGCCCCAGCGATTGGCCTTCGAGCAAACCAGTAATCAAAGACAGGCTGAGCGTGGCTAGCCCGGTGAAGGCGCCAACCTTGATCAACTTGCTGCGACTGCGAATGCGCCCCAGGAGCAAGATCGCGGTGGCGGTCGATCCCACCAGGACGACGAACTCGCCCAACCCATAGCCGCAGACGAGTCCCAGAAAAATCAGCAGCGACGTGGACATCAGCAGCGCCAGCTCGCGCTTGTAAGCAATGCCGCATGTCATGCCGAAGACGAGGACCGGCACGACTTCCGCGCGCCAGGGATAGGGCCACGCCCAACAGGCCATGGCCGTTGACGCGACGATCAGCAGCAGCAGCGTGGCAAAGCGACGCAGATCATTAAGCAGGCGGCGATCCTGGTAGTAAATGAAATACCCGCACAGCGCATAGAGCGCAAAGATCATGCCGAAGGTAGCGAGCGAACGGACGACCGCGTTGGCGCGCGGAGCGCGGCCGATTTCGCCGGCGTGATCCGCCTCGAGTAAGCGGATCATTTCCGGTGTTAAGGGTTCACCGGCCCGAACCAGTTCGTTGGAAGTCGATTGCGGGTCATCATCGACCGGTATGACCAGGGCGATGTCCTCGCTGAGAACGTCTCCCACGCGATACACAAACGGCGGTTCCCAGGCCTTGGTCACGGCCCACAGCAGCACCGCCGCTCCCAGGGCCAGGCCCACGCGCAGCAGCACGTCAGCGCTTTGCACCTTGGCTCGCAAGCGTGCCAATCGACCCGGTGGAGGTCGAAAGGAGACCACTCGCGACGATCGCGGAGATTTTCGGGCACCGATAGACATAGTTGTTCGTCAGGCGGTCGTACGGCGCCGCTTGTCGCTTTCCTCGTAGGCTCGCACGATATCTTGCAC
>CAMFLN010000427.1 GCA_945957305.1 uncultured Planctomycetaceae bacterium
CGATCGTCGGCAGCGTCAGATGTGTATAAGAGACAGGCTTGAAGCCGAGCGGAAGCGCGCCGGCATTTTGTTCCAGGTAAACGCCCAGCTTGAATGCCTCGACGATCCGCTCGGTGGCCTCCGTGCGTCGCTGGCCCGACAGCCCGTAGACGCCGGCGAAGAAATGCAGATTCTGCCGCACGCTGAGATCGGCATACAGCGAAAACTTCTGCGCCATATACCCCAGCCGACGTCGGGCGACGCCGCCGGCGTGATAGAGATCGTAACCGGCCACGCGCGCCGTTCCCGAGGTCGGTCGGAGCAGGCCACACATCATTTTGAAGGTGGTCGACTTGCCGGCGCCGTTGGGACCGAGCAGGCCAAAGATTTCTCCCTGTTGAATGCGGAAGCTGATGTTTTCGGCGGCGGTGAAATCGCCAAACCGCTTGGTCAGTCCGTTGGCTTCGACAGCCGTTTCCGCCGATGATTGGACATAGCCCTCCGCTTCGACGACGGGAGAGCGTTTTCCTTTCGGGCTACCGCCGAGCAGATTGACAAAGGCGTCCTCGAACCGCGGCGGCGTCGCAACGACCTCGGCCCCGTTCCTATCGAGCCCTTGGAAATCCGGCGTTTCGTCGACCTGCTTCATTACCACACGCACGCTGCTGCCTTGAATGACGCCATCGACGACATCGGGCGACTGGAGCACTTTGGCAAGAAAGGAACGCCGCTGCTCCCCCAAGTTCCGCACCAAGAAGGTTCGCCCCGCGACCGACTCTGTCAGCTGTTTCGGCGGACCGTCGTAAACCACGCGTCCTTCGTTCAGGAGCAATACCGTGGCGCACCGTTCCGCTTCGTCCAGATACGCCGTGCTCCACACAACGCCGATCCCCGTTTCGACAAGATCGTAGACCATCTGCCACAGTTCACGCCGCGAGATCGGGTCGACGCCGACGCTGGGTTCGTCCAATAGCAGGACCTGCGGCGCGTGAATCAGTGCGCAGGCAAGCCCGAGCTTTTGCTTCATGCCCCCCGAGAGTTTGCCGGCCAAACGTTCCGTGAATGGCCCCAGCGAAGTAAAACTCAACAACCGCTCGAACGCCGCCCGGCGACTATTCCCAACGACGCCGCGCAAGTCGGCGTACAAGTCGAGGTTCTCCTGCACGGTAAGATCTTCATACAGGCCAAACCGTTGCGGCATGTAGCTCAGCACGCGGCGCAAGGACGTCAAATCTCGCACGGCGTCGTAACCGCAGATCGTGATCTGTCCCGCGTCGGGCAACATTAAGCCAGCAAGCAAGCGCAAGAGCGTGGTCTTCCCGGCGCCATCCGGCCCCACCAGTCCCGTCACCTGGCCAGGTTCGACCTGCAGGTCGAGTTGATCGATCGCCGGTGGCCCGACAGTGCTAAAGCGCTTGGTCACTCCGGCGGCAATGGCCAAAGCTGCATGGGCCATGGCTCAGTCCCGCGAGTTTAAATCCAGCGTCACGGTCACCGGCATCCCTTGTCGCAATCCTTGATCTGGATCGTCGACCAGCACGCGCAACCGATAGACGAGATTCGTGCGCAACTCGCGCGTTTCGACCGTCTTCGGAGTGAATTCGGCCGTCGGCGAAATGAAGCCGATGCGACCTTCGTAGGTTTTATCCGGGGCCGAATCGGTGCGCACCGTGCCATGCATGCCCGGATGGATCCGCCCCAAGTCAGGCTCGTTGACGTAGGTCCGCACCCAAACGGGCGAGGCCAACGTCAGCGCATAGACGGTTTCCCCAGGGGCGACGATGGCCCCTTTCTCCCGCGCTCGCGTCAGGATGACACCGGCGCTGGGCGCAATAAGCTCGCTGTCGGCCAGCCGTCGCTCGGATTGGACGACCGCCGCCTCTTCGGCGGCCAGTTGAGCGCGGGCCGCGTCAATGTCCTCTTGCCGCGGACCGATCACCGCCATTCGCTCGGATTCCTCCGAGTATTTTAATCGTGCCTGCGCCTCATCCAGGGCTGAGCGCGATTGATCGAACGACTCGCGGCTGACCGCTCCTTGCCCCACCAGCCGTTCAGCGCGCTCGAAATCTTGTTGCGCGCGTGTGAGCGCTGCCCGCTGCTCGGCCACCTGAGCGCGGGCCGAAGCAATCTCCTCGGGCCGAGAACCGTGTTCGAGCCGGGCGAGCGTCGCCTTGGCATTGTCGCGGCGTGCGTGGGCCAGACGCAAATCGTCTTCGAAATACTTTTTGTCGAGTGTCGCCACGACCTGCCCGGCGGTTACCGCGTCCCCCTCGTCCACGGCCAGCGAAGCGATTCGTCCCTCAACCTTGAAGGCCAGGTTGACTTGCCGCACGTCGATGTTTCCCTGCAACACTAGTTGCGTCTGGTCGGCCTCTTGCTTTTCGAATCGATACCAGGCGAACAGACCTGCGGCGCTCGCCAATAAGATTGCCACCAGCAGCAGCCCACGCCGGCTACGGCCGCCATGCGATTGATAGCCGGGGGTGGCCGTCGTAGCTTTCTTTTCCGCCTGGCTCGATGCAGGCCGCTGCGGCGGACCTGCTGATCGCGCGCCTGCGCTGCCGGCCCCCCCGGGCGGCGCAGGCTCGCCGCGATGTTTGCTCGCGGGTTCGTCGGCATCGTGCTTGGCAGTGGGCATGGAATTCCACCGGTTGTCGCGCCTGAATCCTTAATGGCGCGCGCCGCGTTTCGTCGCGGCAACTCCAGGCGACAGGACTGCTGTTGTTATACTCCGTGAGGGCGGATTATGACCATTGTGGTTTTTTCAGCCCGTGCCTAGCGGCGAATCTTGGCTTCGCCGAGTGTGTGCCACCTTCTTCCCGAGGTCCTGCTGCGATGGTAAAGAACGAGCGACGCGGCGCACGGCAGCCAGCCACCAAATTCGCACACCTGCAGAAGAAGATGCAACAACGTCACGAGCAGGTACGACCTCAGAAGAAAAATGCGCCGCGGCGCCCCGCTGGGTGACAAATGACAATCGCCACGCGGATGGTCACGTACTGCGACTATATATCCGCGGGGGATTCTCGTCCGGGGGTAGGTTTGTAACCCGGCATCGGGTACAAACAGCAGGAATCTTCTGGAGACTCACGCGTGTCCGCAAAACCCACTTCGCCTGCCCAGCTTGCAAATGCCGAGGAACACCGGGATGCGAATCCTCCGGCTGCCCGTGCGCAACTGCCGATTACGCTCGGGCTCTTGTGGGCTGCAGCCTTGGCCTTTGCCATGTTGTGGGGCAATTTCGGCGCGGGGCACAGTTCGCTGCCGGCCACCTGGGGCCGCATGGGGGCTTCGCTCGTACTGGTCGTCGCTGGGGTGATGGGCTGGATTCGCTGGCGTGGCACCAGCGCAGCGCGATTTGTCACGCTCGTTGCCGTCGGCATGGCGCTCGGCACGCTCGGTGATTTCTTCAACGCCGACTTGTTGCAAAAGATCATCCCTCTTCCCGATCCGGTGTTAGGTGGCATGGCCTCGTTTGGGCTAGGACACATCGCGTATATCTGGGCCTGTTTCGAGGCGGCGCGCGTAACCGGGCTGAGAAATCAGTTCGCTCGCAACGTTTCCGTCATCGCCTGGCTGCTTGTGGCGACGATCGGTTGGTATGTGATCGTTTATGTGGGCGCGTCGGAGAAGACGCGTCCCCTGGTCTGGCCCGCACTCCCATATTCGCTATTACTCGCTTCAACGGCAGGGTTTGCCACGGGTCTGGCGGTGCAGAATCGTCACTTCCTACTGCTGGCGATCGGCGCCGCGCTTTTCTTTTTGAGCGACATGTTGCTGGCCATCGGCTTGTTTCGCGGCGGTTTGCCGCATTCGACCGAATGGGTGTGGCTCACCTATTCTCCGGGCCAAATGCTAATCGTCTTCGGCGCTCTTCTGGTCTGTCCCTTGCTGGCCTTTGCGGCGGGCAAGCGGCCGTCTGCCTGAAAGATTCGCTGCATGACGCCTCCTGCGCATCCTGGATCGCACGTCCGCTCGACCTCGCGGCAGCGCGTGATCAATGCCCTGGGCTCGTTGGCGGTGGTCTGCGTCTTCGCCGCCGCCGTGTATGTTCTGCATCGCGAGCTGCGCGATTATTCGCTGCGGGACATCGAACAGCGCTTGTCGCTCATATCCTGGGGTCAACTCGTAGGCGCCTTCTTGCTGATGATCTGCAGCTATGCACTGCTGACCGGTTACGACTGGCTGGCCATTCATTACATCAATCGCTCGCTTCCCTACTCGCAGGTGGCGCTCGCCTCGTTCGTCAGTTACGTGTCGAGTTACAACTTCGGCGCTATCCTCGGTGGTTCGACCATGCGTTATCGGTTGTACTCCACCTTCGGACTAACGGCCGTCGAAGTGGTGAAAATCATCGCCATCACCACGCTGACTTTTGTGCTGGGGTTTTGCACCCTCGCGGGTCTTGTCTTTGTAACCGCGCCATTGCCCTTGCC
>CAMFLN010000428.1 GCA_945957305.1 uncultured Planctomycetaceae bacterium
AATGTAGCCAATTTGTAGCCAATCTCGCCGCGTCAATCGGATGAACGGCGGAAAAAAACAGCGGACCTTCTTGGACGCCCACCCGGCACACGATGGCGTCTGGAAGCCGACATACGTGGATAATCATGGACGTGGATAACGCTTCTCTTGCCTGCACTCTCCATGGCAGTACGAGACAGGCCGGGATTCGTCGCCGTAGTTGCCACCCTTTTCGGCGATCAATGACCCGCCAGAGGGTGCAAGCAGAATCCCGAATTGGCGGCGCCTCAAACATTTCGCAATCGACGAGTTTTCGGCACTTTGATTAGCGAGATGAGAATAGCGGAGCCGGGCTGCCGAATGGTACGTGTTGCCGAAGGCGACAGGCTATGGCTCCGAGAAACCCAACGGTTTATGAAGAAGCTTCGTTGGTCCAAACCTGGAACGACCTGAGCAGATTTACGCCGAATGTGGTGGTCAGCGCCACATCCGCGGCATCGCGGCCGCGGGCCATGAGAATCCGCCCGATTCGCGGAACATTGTTGCGCGCGTCAAAGGCGTACCACTGGCCTCCCAAGTACACCTCGAACCAGGCACTGAAGTCCATCGCCGCGCTCGACGGTGGAACGCCAATGTCGCCGAGATAGCCTGTGCAGTACCGTGCCGGAATGTTCAGGCTTCGACAAAACGTGATCGCCAGGTGCATGTAATCGCGGCATACGCCCGTGCGCTCGCGAAACACGTCGAGCGCCGTTCGATTGGCCCGCGCCTGCAGGTAATCGAAGGCAATATGGTGGTGCACATAGTCGCATACCGCCTGAACCAGCGGCCAGCCCGCCGGCAATTGACCGAAGATAGACCAGGCGATGTCGCGCATTTCGCTGTCAACTTCGCAGTAACGACTGGCGAGAAGAAACAAGAGCGCGTCGTTGGGCAGATCGTGCACCTGATGTTGTAGCGCATTCGACGCTTGAATGTCCGGCAAACCATCGTCCTCGACGAGCGCGTCATTGCGGAATACGACATAACCCGCGGGAACGATCGTTCGAGCGCAGCGATTACCATAGACGTCCGTGTAGTCGCTGATCGCGACCGGGCGATTCACGCTGAGCAAGTCAGGACCGCGGAGCGACGCAGCGCGCGACGGATGCACATACGGCGACAGTAGAACGGCGGTCGGACCCGAGAACTCAAACCCGGCTTCGAAACCGGCGCGAATCATCATACTTTTGGCGCATCTTTCCACCGCCTTGAGGAGGAAACCAGGTCGCCACGAACGAAAGTGTCTGACAATCCGGCCGCTGATACGGGTGCGGCCTGCGACGCAATTGTTCGTCGAGCATTTTACTTCGTGCGGATGGGCCGCCGTCATCGCACTGGCGGACACCGCTTCGCTTATTCAAATAGCGTCATGCCGGTGCGCTTGCGCGGTTCAGGAGCGGGGCATTTGCGCAAGTAATCAAGCAAATCAGGGAGTTGTACTGTCGCCAAAGCGAGGCAGGAATCGGCGCCGCCGTAATAGATCCGGATTTCCTTCTGTGGCTGGTCCAGGATCCAGCCGCAAGGGAATACGACACCGTTGACGTCTCCCTGCCTCTCATACGGCATCTCCGGCGCGAAGATCCATTCGTCGCTGCGGCGCAGGACGCGGTGCGGGTTTTCCAAATCGAGCAGTGCCATGCCTAAACGGTAGAGACAACCGCCGGCGGTCACGCGCACCCCGTGGTAAAGAATCAACCAACCTTCGGGCGTTTCCAACGGCGGCGGGCTTAAACCAATCTTGTTGGCGTCCCACCATGCGCCGCGCCGCGCATGCAGCAGAACATGATGGTCACCCCAATGCGTCAAGTCGGGCGAGAACGAAAGCCAGATATGTGCGCCGGTGCTGCCCGCGGAAACGGGCCGATGGATCATGGCATACCGGTTGCCGAACTTGCGGGGAAAGACGGCGGCATCCTTGTCTTCTGGCGGCATCACGGGGCCGAGTCGCGAGAATGTGCGAAAATCCTTCGTCTCGGCCAGAGAGACCAGCGGCCCGCTCGGCGAATAGGCCGTGTACGCGATAATCCACGCATCGCGGTCCTCGACCCATGTCAGTCGTGGATCTTCGACTCCCCAGGCTTCTTCCGGGTAATTGGCGGGATCAGGCGCGAAGCTGGGTTTCGAGTCGATAATCCAGTTCGACACGCCATCGCTGCTGCGCGCGACGGTCAGATGTGAATGCCCACGCCGGTCTTCGACCCGAGCGACCAACACCGTCTCGTCACCCACCTGGCACGCGCCTGCGTTGAAAACCGTGTGGGCAGGATACGGCCAATCCTGAGCTGTCAGAATTGGATTTGAAGGATGGCGGCAAATGAGCTCGGTGTACAACGAGCTTGGTTTCGATTCCACGAGCATACGAACGTCCTTGTTGATGGTTTCCATTTTGATCCGCGGCTATGCGCCGGCGGCCGCGGCGACGCGGTCGCTCTGCGATTCGAACGCAAACTCAAAACTACGCAACTCAGTCCACAGATAGGCGAGCGTCGATTCGGCTCCTTGATTGCAGTTCACGCCGTCGGGCTGTAGTCCGTCGTAACAAGCGCCACTCGGCACGTCGACAAGCGTTTTGTTGAGGCTGTTCCCGCCATGAAACCACTGCCGCACACGGCGGAACGTAGCCAGGTATTTATCGTCGCACAACATCTCATGTGCGGCGAGCGCGGCATCGGCCATGACCACGGCTTCGACGGGTTGTTGATCGTACGCGGCCTTCTCCTCGCCATGGACGTGCCAGCCGTCGTTCCCCACGGGCCAGAAGAAATTTCCGACCGTCGTCGAAGTGTCGAGGAAGTCAAACGTGCCTGTCGCGATTTCGAGAAATCCCTCTTGGGGCCAGCGCTTCCCGGCAACGAATAGCGCATGGGGAAGCACCGCGTTGGCATACGTCATGCGTGACTCGAACCAGGGCCAGCCGGGACGGCCGTTGCGCTCGTAGGACTCCCTGATGCGGCCGGCAGCCGTCCAGGCGATGTTTTCTAGCGGCTCGATATCCTTGACGCCCGCTGCCCAGAGGTGGCCCCAGGCCAAAATCACATAGGCCTGCGCCCGCAGACTGCGAAGGTCGGCAAGCGTGGGCAACATTGTCTCGACCAACTCCCGAGCCACGGCGCGAAAACCGTCAGGCAAGCTGCTACCGAGCACCTCGGTCAAGGATCGAATCGCCTGCCCTTGGCAGTCGCCCGTTCCTTCGGCATCGAGCCAGTTGCGCTGGTAGTCCATGAAATTGTGGAAGCCACCCAGACGGGTACGGGCATGCTCCATGAAACTTAAATAGACGCCAACCCGGCGCAACATGTTCTCTTCGGGATGCTGACACCACAGGCGAGTGCAAAGCCGCAGGGCACGTGCGTTATCATCCGTGGTGTAACCACTCTCGCGACGCGGGATACTAAAGATTGCGTGCTGAATCAACCCCGTCGCATCGGTCATCCGGTCAAGGTGGTCCAGCGCAATCATGCGATCGACATGTTCCAGCGAAATCCAGTCCGGACGGTGCATTACAAGCCTCCCTGTACAAGCTTGCTGTAATGTCCATTGCCGGTCGGAGCGGCCATGGCCCGGCGGAAATGCGGCAAAACGGTGGCGTCGTGGTCCGTCGCGACCTGAGTGAAGAGATCCAAATACTGTCGACCGACATGTGCCCAGAACATGGGGCGAGCGTATGCGTACGCTCGTCGCCTGGTTTCAAGCCGAAATACTTCGTCTGCGAGATAACGGATCGTGGCGTCGGCCAGCGCGTCGCTGTCGCCGAACGAGACCAACAGTCCGCGACCTTTGGCCAGCACTTCCTTGGCATACAAGTACGGAGTGCTGACGATCGCTCGCCCTGCGGCCATGGCGTATGCCAATGTGCCGCTGGCAATCTGGTCCTTGCCGGGATAGGGAGTGACGTACACGTCGCAAGCTTGCAGATGGGCGAGAAGCTCCGGCAGGTCGAGATATCGGTTGACGAAACGCACGTTGTCACCAACGCCTAGCGCCGCAGCCATTTCGGCGAGACTCTCGCGATAAACTTCGCCTTCCTGACTTTTTACTTGCGGATGGGTCGCGCCCACGATGAGGTAGACGGCATCGGGAAACTGCGCCACGATGCGGGGCATGGCCTGAATCATGTATTCGAGGCCCTTTCCCCGATTGATCAGGCCGAAGGTGCAGATGACGTGGCGCCCCGTCAGGCCCAGCCGCGCCTTTGGAGTATCGTCTGATTCAAAGGCGACGCCTGGCACGCCGTGGGGAATGACCTGAATGTCAATATTCGGTAGTCGGTAGACTTTGGCCAACAGTCGGGCCGCGACGTTGGTCATCACGACGACTCCCTTGCTCTGAGCAGCCAATGCTCGAATCAGCCGGCGCGGCAGTGGCTCAGGCCTGCTCAACAATGTGTGGAAC
>CAMFLN010000429.1 GCA_945957305.1 uncultured Planctomycetaceae bacterium
GCATAAGCTCGGCCGGAGCGCCTTGCTCGACAATGCGCCCGTGGTCCAGGACCAGCACCAGGTCGGCATTGCGAATTGTGCTCAAACGATGGGCGACGATAAAACTGGTTCGCCCGGCGATCAGGCGCGCCAGGGCCTCGCAGATGCGATATTCGGTGAACACATCGATGGCGCTCGTGGCTTCGTCGAGAATGAGAATCTTGGGATCGGCCAGCATGGCCCGCGCGAAGCAGACCAATTGCCGCTGCCCCAAGGAAAGGTTGCGACCGCATTCCCCCACTTCAGCCTGCAGCCCGCCGGGCAATGCGTCGAGCAGGTCCAGACAACCCAATTGCGCGAGCGCGTCGGCAACTTCTTGGTCACTGGCCGTGGGGCGGCCGAAGCGGATGTTGTCGGCGACCGTACCGCTGAACAAAAAGTTCTGCTGCTGAACGATTCCCAATTGGCGATGCAAGGAACTGGTTTGTACGTCGCGCAGGTCGTGCCCATCGACCAACACCCGGCCGCGCGTGGTCAGGTAGAACTTGGCGATCAGATTCACGATCGAACTTTTGCCGCTGCCGGTCTCGCCCACCAGCGCGACACATTGCCCCGGCTCGGCGGTGAAGCAAATGTTCTTCAGGACCAAGTCATCCCCCTCGTAGGCGAACGACACTTCGTCAAACTTGACCTGGCCGGCAATGTTGGTCAGCGGCAATGCCTCGGGCGGGTCGACCCAATCAGGTTCGATGGCCAGAAAGCGGCGAACACGCTCGGCCCCGGCCATGGTGAGCAAGGCCTGGTTGTATTGGTCACCCAGTGTTTGAATCGGCTGGAAGAAGACGTTGGCCAGAAACATGAACTGAATCAGTTCACTGACCGGTGCGCCGATCCCAGGGGTCAGCACACGATAGCCGCCCAAGATGAGGATCGAAGCGAGAAACGCCTGACTATTGAGCTCCAGGAGCGGTACGAACACCCCCGCCGAGCGCGCCGCTTCCAGGTTGTAGACTGAGTGATCCGCCACAAGATCGCGGAACAGCCGGGCACTGGTGTGCTGCCGGGCGAAGCCTTGAGTGACCTGCACGCCGTGAACGGCCTCGACCAGGCGCGCCGTCACGCGGCTGAAGCTGCGCTGCACCGCCCGGTGTGCCCGGCTCAAGCGGCCGCGAAAGCAATAGTTCAAATAGCCCAGCACGGGTCCCATGGCCGCGACGATCAGGAACAGCACCGGGTCGTACCAGCACATCAGGCCCGCGGCCACAATCATCTGACCCAGTCCGACCAGGCTCGTGAACACGACGTCCTGCACGCCGGCGCGGACGGCTTCGGTGTCCGAGGTCATGCGGCTGATGATGCTGCCCAACTTTGTGTGATTGAAGAAGCTGGCGTTCATCCGTTGCAGATGCAGAAACAACGCGTCGCGCAGGTCATGGACGACGTATTCGCCGAGTTCTAGCGCCAAACGTTGCCGAAAGTGAAAGCAAAAGTTGGTCCACGCCGCGAGGCTGATATACCCAGCGACTCCCCACGCCAATGCTGTCAGCGAATGCCCTGCGATGGGCCCGCTGACCACATAACCGATGACCCAAGCCAGGGCGGCCAATTGCAGCGAGCGCAAGACAACGAGCGCAAGCAAGGTATTTCGCTGCCGCGCATAAGGCGCGGTGAAGCCATATAACCAGCGCGCAACGGCCAACCCGGGCGGCGCGGACAATCCTTCGTCGTCTTCGTCGATCCCGGTGCGCAGGGACCAGTCCAAGGGTATGGCTTGGTCCTTTTTCGACTTCTGCAGCATTGCTCGATTTGCTTCCTGCGTTCGTGGCAATGATTCAACACCGCTGGCGGCGTGCGCGCTGCCCGATCTCAGGCGTAGCAGTCCGCTTGGTTGGCATGCATTTGCACAGCTTGCCAATACTTCCCGTCGCGCAGCATCAATTCTTCGTGCGAGCCTGCTTCGACGATGCGTCCCTCTTCCATCACAAGCACCAGGTCGGCGCGCCGTAAAACGGCGGGTCGATGCGTGACGATGATCGACGTGCGGCCGCGCATGGCTTGATCGATGGCGGCGAGGATTTCATGCTCCGTCTGCGCGTCGACAGCCGCCGTGGGGTCGTCGAGCAGCAAAATCGGCGGCTCGAGCAAGACGGCCCGGGCGATGGCCAGGCGTTGGCGCTGCCCACCTGACAGGTTGCACCCTTCTTCGGCCAGCCAAGTGTCGTAGCCGTCGGACAACTGGCGAATAAACGCGTCGGCGCCGGCAACCGTCGCGGCGCGGACGATTTGCCCGCGTGTCGATTGCGTATAGCCAAACGACATATTGGCCCCAACCGTGTCGCTGAACAGAAACGACTCTTGAAATACCAATCCCACGGCCCGCCGCAGATCGTCGAGCGCCAAGGCCCGCACGTCGATGCCGTCGATCAGCACGCGTCCGAACGTCGGATCACAAAAGCGAGGGATCAAGTGCAGCAACGTACTCTTGCCGCACCCCGTCGGTCCGAGAATCGCGACGCGCTGACCGCTGTGAATCTTCAAATTGATGTCGTCCAGAACGACATCTTGGGAACCGTAATGAAACTGGAGATCTTCGAACGTGATATCGCCGCGGGGGCGGGGCAAACGCCGGGGAAATTGTGGCGAATGAATTTCCACTTTCGCATCGAGAACTTCAAACACACGTCGCGCGCCCGCCATGCTTTGCTGCATGCTGTTGAGCACGTTGACCACCTTGCTGACCTGGCCGGAAAACTGCTGCAACAATCCCGAGAAGACGATCAGGCCAGCTCCCAGCGGCAGCGAGTCGGTGCTGACCAGGTATCCGCCGTAGCCCAGCAGGATGGCCAGGTTCAGGGTCGCCAGAAACTCGGTTGTCGGCGTGAACAGGCTGAGTCGCCAGAAGATGAACTTTTGCTGTTGCTGCACATGGCGGTTGGCGGCGCGGAACTTTTCGATTTGTTCCTGCTCGCGGGCAAAACCTCGGACGACGCGCATCCCGCGCACATTTTCCGAGAGGACCTGAATCAATCGATCCATCAACGAGCGATTGCGATCGTAGGCCGGGCGAACCACGCGGCAAAATGCCGAGCCGACCATGAACAGCACCGGCATCGTCGTCAGGCAGGCCAACGACAAGCCCACATGGATGCGCAGCATGTAAACCAGGTAAACGGTGAGCGACAGCGCGAGAATCACCAGCTGCAGAACCATTCCCTCGACAAATTGCCGGACCGACTGGGCGTCGCTGGTGACGCGATTGATGATCGAAGTCGTGGAGTGAGCCCGAAAAAACCGGCTGCTGAGATCGTGCAATTTTTCGTAAATCGAGCCGCGCAACTCGACGACGATTTCCTGCTGCACCAGGCGCGCCGAGGCGATGGCATGCCAATAGTTGAGCACCGCTCGGCAACTGGCCAGCCCCAGAACCAAGCTCCCCAGGACCATAACCTGCACCAGCGGCGGCCAGGCGGCGGGGGGCTCGTAGCCGTAAGGCCATTGGGGAGCCGCGTTCCGCGAATCGGCCGCGCTGCGCAGGACATCAATCGCCAAGCCGGTCAGACTTAGCCCGGCCAGCGCCAGCCCCAGCAGGCAGATTTGCTGTACGATCAGCGCGCAACAGGACCAGCGGTGTCGCGCCGCGAGCCGCAGCATGCGGCACGTCAGCGCCCACGTGGAATGGGTTGAATCAGGATCGGACGACTGGATGACTGACACTACGCCACTGGCCGGCTGGATCGCCCGCGGACACTGCTTTCCTCAGGTTCAAAAGGGAGCAGGAAGCGCGCGAAAACAAACAATGCGAAAGGCCCCGTTCCATGAAGGCGGATACTCTAGTGGCAGGCGGCCAGAGGGTACAGCCTGAAATTTAGGAGGCCTAGGAGGCCTGGCGAGATGTGAGGGCGATAATTTACGTCGGCTTCGGGGGCGGGGTAAAAACGGTCGCCGGCTCATCGTGGTCGCGCATCGGCTCGCGTGCCTCGTAGAGTTTTAGGCGCCGGCGCGCGATCTCCTCGACTTGTTGATCGCCGTCTGCTTGCGCACGTTTGAGCACTTCGCGCATGTAGTTGAGCGCCTGATCGAATTGGCCTGTCTCGGCGTACGCCGCGGCCAAGGTGTCAACCACGCTCCACTGATCGTAGTTCACCGGCTGCGTGATTCGCTGCGCCCAGCGCAACGCTTCGGCGCCATCTCGCACCGCGTCGTCGGGGCTGGTCGCGAGGATCCACGCATAATTGTTGACCCAGGTCAGACTGTTGACCATGTCGGCCAAGGAAGGGTCCAGCTCCAGTGCCTTGTGCAGTTCCACGACGGCTTCCGCATTGCGATTAAGATGCAACAACGCCTGTCCCAGAATCGAATGCAGCACGGCGTTGCTCGCTTCTTTTTCGACCGCGGGGCGCAAGGTGTCGATCGCCTGTTCATGCTTGTTGGCCG
>CAMFLN010000430.1 GCA_945957305.1 uncultured Planctomycetaceae bacterium
AGATTCCTCTACGTCTCGTGGGCTCGGAGATGTGTATAAGAGACAGTCCCAGCCAGTCTTGTAGATCGCTAGCCAATGCTGCTTGGCTCGCTCCTGGGGAAGGCTCTGATCCTGATTTCGATCAGTCAATGCATGATCAATAATCCCCAACGCCTTACTGATCCAATCGCAATCGACGAAGGTTTCTCGACGGTATGTCTCCCCGTCTTGGTTCAGGCGTGATTCTTCAAAGCAAATTCCCTCAGGGAATCTCTGGCGGACGTAAGCGTCAAACTTCCCAAGCTCAATTTGCCCCTTGCTGCACTTGGCTGGATCGAACGTCTGAGCAATGTATTTAATAATCCACTCGATCCGACGAGTCCGGGCTGCTTGATTGTCTTCCCAGTCCCCCGAAAAGAGGCAGTTTGCTTTGATATGCAGTTCAGCCTCTTCGACTGTCGGAACTCGCTTGAGCTTTCTGGCGAGGGGTAGCACCCCATAAAGTTGGCGTCTGAAGCTGTCCGGTTCATCCCGTAGCTCATCTGGTACGCGAGCGATAATGCGAGGATCGCTTTTGCCGGTGTTGCTCGATTCAGCAACGTCGATTGCTATTAAATTGGGTTTCTCGGGCTGATTAACGGCTGGTGCGGGAGCTTTTGGGGGCTTAACAACGTCGCGACGGACCCAAAAGGTGCCCTCGTCATCGGTGATGCTGTCCGTCATGGCCTCCCTATGCAAAAGTGGGTTCGCTTCTAGCTTCTTTTGCAAGGTAGGCGTCAGCTTAATGAACGGCCCCGGCATTCTGGCCTTGGGCGGGGATAGCGTGGTCATTGCTTCTTCGACGACGACCTCCAGACGAGTCATCGTGATCTCCGGATTCTTTCGCATTGCCTCAAGGTTGAAATCCAGGCTGTGGATGGGAAGCTTGCCGTACTTTCCCCATTTCCAAGTCCCATCGTCTTTGAGGTACCCGACCTGACCGCAAATCTCTAGGTCGGCGACATCCGCACTCGCAGCCGAGATTACTCGCTTGAGGGCTCCCCACAGCCTGCCAAGGACATAATTCGAGTTTTCAGGCGGGCTTCCCCATGCGGCGATTTTGATGTACCCGTTGTAACCACGCGCCGACTTGATCCAGTAAATAGCGATGCCGTGATCCCTGGCCCAGGTGTCGATGGCCAGCCGGGTATTCTCGCAGTCCTGCCACGACTGGTGCGGCTGATGGCGGTCGATATCTATGTACGCCAGAATCCAGTTCTCGTGCGAGCAGTAATAGAGTTTGGTTCGCTCGGGGCGTTTTCGGGACTTTCCCCTGCGGGGTTTCTTGGGCTCGGGCAGCGGTTTCCCTTGGGCGACGGCGAATGCCCAAGGGCCAAGCACTTTTAAGATGTAGTTCCAGCCGCCTCTGTCGTTCGTGTGGCATCCCGGCGTGCCGCGCTCTTTGATCGCGCGCACGATCTCCCTTTTTCTCGGACTATTGCGTGGAGATCGGAAGGCCCACTGCAAGTGGTTGCAGTATTTACCGAGGTGGTCGTAGGCGGCATCGTGGATTTGTTGACTCATAGTGCTGAAGCTTTCGTGACGCACTATATAGGAGCGAGTCCACAGCTTTTTTGCAATGCCAATAGTTAATATTTAAATTGGTGTTGTATAAATACTGGCGACCAGCTATAACTACGCCAGTCGCGACGAGAGGGGCATGGAGAAAAGCGGCCAGTCGGGTGCTGGAGGGTCATCAGTGATATGGCCGCACCCGGCTGGCCGATAGTCAACGAGATCAATCCGAGGTCAACCTCTCCGCACTTCGATGCTTGTAGCTTCGACATTGCGGACGGATCACACCCGAGGATCGCCAATGAAGAGATAGAGAGGTAATTGAAAATGAGCGACGAACAACTCGACGAGACCGAGGCTGGCTTCCACGAATTGGAGGCAGAACATCTACCCCCGCCCGTACCCAAGCCTAATTACTCACCGGGCGACGTTTTGAGAATTACGGATGTTGAGCCGTATTCTCTCAAGCTGACGAACCTGTCTTACCGCCCCAGCCTGAATAGCTGGTACGTCTCCGGATACCGAGCCGGAAAACGAGGCGAGTTCGTAACCGTGCCAGCCGACTTGGTGACCGGAAAGGCAGGGCGCTGGCAGCAATTTCCGAGAATCCCCTTCCGGGATTTCGCCAGCAACTTCAACGTCCCGAAAACACAAGTCACTACTTGGGTCATCGCTGACACAAAAAGTAAAGAGATCGTGGACTTTGCGAAGCGTATGGCAGAGGCATTTCTCTGGGAACAATGGGAGGCATGTCAGCGCCGAGGAGAGCCCTTGCCTCGTATGAGAGAGATTACCGTAGCCCGTACCAAGGTTGTCGGCCGAGTTTGCGTTGCCTGCCGGCGTGCCCGGCGTGAACTGCAACAAATGGTCGGATGAAGAAATAGCTCCAATCCATTCCCATGCCGCAGATCGTTTTTGCGGCATGGGGATGGACGAAGATGCTGAACGCCGTGTCCCGTGCCTGTTGCACTGACTTTCGGTGGGCGGCGAGTAAAAACAAGGGTGCCAACGCATCCAGAACAGAAGGAGATTTAGTTATGCCGTGGATTGACAATGTGAACAACTTACCGCCTCGCGAGCGTAATATCGCGAAGGCAGTTATCGAATGGGGTTGGTACGGATTGCCTGAAAGTTACGACTCGTTGTGTAAGGGCCACTCCGCCGAGCAGGTCGCAGCTATTGAGGCAAAGTTTGCAGACGCACGACGCCGCTATCTGGCAGTCCTGTACCTGCACCTTGACGACACGACGGTCGAGGATGTGTTTGAGATTGTCGCGATGCTTGACGAACCGCCTGCTCATCGCGAAGTGGTTAGCGTCATGCGGACCCTCGACCCGCTGTGGAAATAAATGTAGCGCCGGACCATCGCCCCAAGTTCTTTGTTGAATGGGCTTCGGGGCGGTGGTCGGTCATCAGCGTCGTCAAGAATCACCGCCATAAATCACATTGGCAGTGTGGTAGCAGACTCAAGAACTGAAGGAAGCGAGGAGAACAATGATTTTTAAATGCTCCACTTGCAGCCGCGCATGGCTGCCACGAATTCTAACCGGTGGCCGGTGGGCCAGGGGATCATTCATCTGCCCGCATTGCGGAGCGAAGCATCGGCAGCGGTTGGCGAAGAGTGATGTTGGACAGGAAGTCGTGGAATTGAGGGAGGCCACCAAACGGCGGCAATTGCAATGAAACACGCTACCAAGAAGATACACATCTATTGCATGGATGACGCCGCAAGAACCATTTGGAAAGTCGATCCAAACGCGCCGCACGTCATACCGTATCTTGATCCGCTTGCACCGAGCGGCGGCGAAACACTTCAAGAAATGGGTTCGGACTGTTACGATCCGCGTGACTTTGATTCGGTCAAGCATCATGCGGTGGAGTACACGAAGGACTATATCGAAGAAGCCTTCGAGTACGACAGCCCATCATGGCCGATGACCGAGCCCGGTCGCCAAGAACTGATTGAGCAATTAATCGCTGAGCTAGCTGAACTAAAAAAGCTGACAAAAAGCAGGTGCCGAACTCTGCCATTGGAACGACGAGTCCAGATGTTCCTGGAGGCTGCGCCGATAGCCAAGATCGAACTTACTGCGGTCGGGCTCGATGGCAACTGGCACCTATATCGGCCAATACATGATCTTCAGGGTGGGAGCAAATGCCTCTGCAAAGACGAGAGTGGCAGCGATGCCGTGATCAGCGTCAAATCAATTGTAGAAGTGAAGATCGTGGGCTAGGTCGAACTTCATGGGTGGCGCATGTCTTGGGTGATGGAGGTCGGTGCTTGTGGGATTCTGTGGTGGAGGAAACATGCTCCCGGACTCGATGGGACAAATATTAATTGCATTCCGCCTCGGGTCTCCGCTCGTAAGCACCTCTTCCCTCTCCTCCCATCACGACCAAACTGCTCCCATCGGCTTCAATCCAGTCCCTCCCCAGCCCGCTGGAGCCGCGATATTGCATCGAGGTTTTGGTCGTTTGTTTGTGGGGTCGATTGAAAAAAGGCAAAGTTCGGCAGGGGTGGCTGCCAAGTTGTCCGTGGCCGATTCCGGAAGCCTAATTTGTGCCAATTGGCCATTTGTGACCGACGATCAAATCGCCGTATGATGTAGTGTCGTGCCAGAGTCAATGTTTCCGAAAGGCGATGCACGTCGTCGCGCCGAATTGCATGGCTTTAACCGCCACCCCCGCACGAAGATCGGTGGCCTGCCATTCTGCGATGGACAATCTGAGAGTCGTGGCGTTGGACAATTCCTTGCAAGTTTTTGGGGAGTTTGTCTCGCGACGACGATTTGTCCGTGGGCCAACCAAGCTGCGGCCCTGAAAGGACACGAAGGGCTTTCGGACGACAACTTTTTCCTGCTCGGCGGGTACAGCCG
>CAMFLN010000431.1 GCA_945957305.1 uncultured Planctomycetaceae bacterium
TCTCGCGGGCGTGTCCTTGTTCACGAATGCGATGCAGCAGCACCTTCATCGTGGTCGAACGGACGATCGAATCCTCGACCAGCAGCACCCGCTTGTCCTCGAGCACTTCACGCAGCGGCGTGTATTTGCTTTCGGCCTTTTGCTTGCGAGCGCCTGAACCCTCGATGAATGTACGTCCGGCGTAGCGGTTGCGGATCAGCCCCTCGCGCGAGGGAATGCCCAGCCGGAAGGCCATCGCGTCGGCGGCGGCTTTGCTGGTGTCCGGCACCGGCACGACGATCGTCTCCTCGTCGATCGGCACCGTTTCGATGCGGGCCAATTCTTCGCCCAGCGCCGTGCGCGAGAGGTAGACGCTCTTGCCGTCCATCGTGCTGGCGACATTGGCAAAATAGATCCATTCGAAAAAGCAATGGGCACGCCGCGGGCTGGGGGCGAACCGCTGCACTTCGAAGCGGCCGTCCACGATCGTAATGATCTGTCCCGGCAACAGCGACTTGATGCTCTCGGGCGAAAAGCCCAGGTTCACCAGCGCTACGCTCTCGCTCGCCGCGGCAAACAGAGGGCCTTCCAGCGCATAGCACAGCGGCTTGATTCCCAGCGGATCGCGAGCCACGAGCATATCGCCCACGGCATTCAGGAACGCCAGGCTGTAAGCCCCGTCCAAGCGCCGGTCGACATTACGCCACATCTCCAACAGCGACGGGTTGCGGTCCCCCGAGAGCTCGTGGCTGATCTCGTGCATCAAGATTTCTGTATCAGTCTCGCGCGCCAGGTGGTTATCGCCGTTGGCCAGCAGGTCGCGACGCAGCTTTTGATAATTGGCCAGCTGGCCGTTGAAAGCAAAGCTGAACCACTTATGGCGTTGCAGGTGATGTCGCTCGAACGGCTGGGCGTAGCTGCGGTCTTCGGCCCCGCAGGTGGCGTAGCGGACGTGGCCGATCGCGGCCCGGCCGGCGTACTCGCTCATCAGGCTTTCGCACTTGCCGCGATGGCTCAGGCGAAAGACTTCGCTGACGCTTCCCAGCTCCTTGTAAGTGTCGATCAGCTGGTTGCGTTCAGGATTGAACGTCGTCATCCCGGCCGAGAGCTGCCCACGGTTCTGGATATCCAGCAACATGCGCGGCATCAGGCGGGACACTTCGTCCGGACCCTGCTCGGGACAGAGCGGACTGGTCGTCCGACCGGGCAGGTGATAGACCGCCGCGACTCCGCACTCGTGGTACAGTTCGCTCATCGTGGTAGCGCACCCGTTTCGGGGCACAGGGCTCCGGCGGCTTGGGGGAAGAGGAACGCTCGGCTCGAGGTACCGTAAGTCAGCCGCCGCCCGGGGATTTCCAGGCTCTGCGTCGTGCCAGGCCAGGAGGAACAAGCGGCGTCCTCATTGTACGCTAACAGAAGGTTTTCTCAACCAAAACGCGATCACTACGTTGCAGTCCAGCGCGACCGCGACCTATACCAGTCGGCAAATCACGCCAGGTTTGCCATCTCGTGCCCCACGGTGTGCTCCGCGGCACCATCCGCTTGGGTGGCTCGTAAAAGTTCGGGTGAATTGTAGGCGTCGTCGGCGTGCCGTAGAATTCGGCCGCGCCTCAGCATTTCACCCCGGCGGCGCGCCGGCGGCTTACTCACACAGCCCAGGGAGTCTGCTATGAATTCCAAGGACGTCATTCGCCGCAGCATCGAGAACAATGACAAAATCGCGGCTGCCTACTTGGGAGACCTGACGGATGAGGAGTTGTTGGTCCGTCCAGTGCCGGGCAGCAATCACATCGCCTGGCAGTTGGGACACTTGATCGCGGCCGAAAACATGCTGATCGGCACCATCGCGCCGGGCTCAATGCCGAAGCTTCCTGACGGCTTTGCCGAAAAGCACTCGAAGGAAACTGCCGCAATAGACGATCCCAAGGCGTTCTGCACCAAGGATGAATACTTGAAGCTGATGAAAGAGCAGCGGGCGGCTACTCTCGCGGCGCTCGACAAATTCCCCGAGGCCGATCTGGAAAAGCCGGGCCCGGAAAAATTCCGCAGCTTCTTTCCGCAGAATATCGATCTGTTCCTACTGGCCGGCTCGCATCCGCTGATGCATTCGGGCCAATGGGCCGTGACGCGCCGCAAGGTCGGGCGCAAGCCGTTGTTTTAACGCCCAAGGGCACCGGCGATGCTGCCGACTAAACGGTGGTTTAGTCGGCAGCCGTTGCTATACGGCCACGCTCGGCTTGACGCCTTCGGGTGTTTCGTCGCTGTTGATGTCAAACCATTCGGGCTTGAACTCGATGCGGCGGTTCTCTCGCATGGCGATGTTGGTCGTCAGCGCGATGATCGCATCGGCCATGGCGACCTTCGGGTGGCACTTCGGCACGTTGTGCTCGTAATCGAAGTTGCGGATGCACCACGCGAAGTGCTCCATTTCCTCGGTATAGCCGCGGCTGGGAGGGCCCGCGTCGAGAGCTTTCTTGCCGACAGCGGCCGCCGGACCGCCGCTGGCCGTGGTGTCGAGCGTCGGCGCGCCGTCCTTGGCCTTGGCGACAATGACGCTCGTCGTCGTGGCGGCATCCTTGTACAGCATGACCTCTTGCTCGCGTTCCAGGATCAGGGTTCCCTTGGTCCCCATCACCGTTTCGCCATAGCCGCCGAAGCCGTTGCCGTTGATCGATGAGTAGGTGACCACGATCTTTTTGTTCGGATCGTTCTCGTAATCCGGGCCGGGATATTCGTACGTGCAATAGACGTGATCGTCGCAGTCGCGATCGAGCGGGAAGATGTACCGGCCACCAACGGCCGTCACCGACAAGGGCAAGGCCTTCTGACCGTCGGTCCGCATCGCGGTGCAGAAGATGCCCGACGCGTCGAGCTGATGGCTGCCCAGTTCGGCCATGAGGCCGCCGCCGGTGCGATTCCACAAGCGCCAGCGAATCAATTCTTCGAGTGGTGAGCACTTGTACGATTGCCCGCCGCTGCCGGTGAGCGTGCGCTCCTCGTAGCCGTACTTGGCGGCGTCGACGTCCTTATCGCGCAACTGCACCATGAGCAGATCGCGGCGTTTTTCCAGCGCGTCGATGCGCGACCCCTTGGCCGTTTCCAGTTCCTTGGTGACCTTCATCAGGTCGGTGTACTTCTTCACTTCGGACGAAGGGACAGCGCCGAGTGTTTCGATCTCTTGAATGACCTTGGCCAGGTCCGCTTCCATCTTGGCGTCGGGCAATGGCGGAGCCCAGCTGTCCTTGCCGGGAAGGTTGCCGCGGTGCCACTGGGCGCGGATGAAGTGAATGTCGCCGATCAGTCCGCGCTTGATCGTATCGACCGCGTTGTCGTACAGGATGCTGTAATGCCGCTGATGGCCAGTAGCCAGATGCAGCTTCTTCTGATGGGCGACGCGCGACATATCCTTGCACTGGTGCACGCTGTGCGCCATCAGCTTTTCGGTCAGCACGTGCTTGCCATGGTTCATGGCCTCGATGGCCACGACGTCGTGCAAAAAGAGCGGCAGCGCGATGATCACGGCCTCGATCTGATCATCCTTCAGCAGGTCCTTGTAGTCGGTGTAGACTTTGACCTTGCTCTTGGCTTCGTCTTCGCTTTTCCAACCGTACTTGGCCATCAGTCCCGGACGGACGACGCGAATGCTTTCGCTCGACTGGTCGCCGTGAAACGCCCGGTGCACGTTGTAGGGGCGAATGTCCGAAATCGCGATGATGTTCAGGTACTCGGGCGTATGGGCGCCGATCAAGACGCTTCCTTCGTCCCCCGTGCCGATCATGCCAACGCGGACCGGGTCGCCGCCGAGCTTTTCGTAGCCGAAGTAGAAAGCCCCCAGGCCTGCGCCCGAGACCGCGGCCGCGGCGATACTCCGTTCGAGAAATTCGCGCCGCGTCAGTTCGCTGCCGATCGAGGCATTGAAGTTCTCTCGGCCAATGGCACGTTCTTCGGGACTCAGATTCATACGGCTCCCTTCTTACCCAGCAGCGGACGCACAAAGAGATTGTGTACGAAAAAGTCGAGCCCGGCCCAGCGGCCCGTCGGCAAAAACGCCAGCGCCACAAGCGCCATCATCTCGACAAATTCTTTATTGACGATCAGCGAACGCCCGGCCGACGGATGCGGCGGCGGGAACAAGCCTGGCCAGTCAGGCTGAGCGGCCACGATCTGGGCCAGGAACAGCGCCCCGGCCAAGGCCGAGAAACGGGTGAACAGGCCGACGATCAGGCAGACCCCGATGGCTATGTTCGTGTACGTCACCAGGTGGTCGACCAGTTCGAGCTCGATCGTGGTATTTGGCACCGGTCGGACTGATTTATCGGCCACGACCGCGGTCAGGTCGTACTTGAAATCCTGCCAGATCTTGTTGGTGTCCTTGGCCCAGGCCGCGGCCTGGCCACGCAGCTTGGTCTGCTCATCCCAAAT
>CAMFLN010000432.1 GCA_945957305.1 uncultured Planctomycetaceae bacterium
GTGCTGGTAGCGGGTAGTTCTTGGTCGCTCAGGGTTCGATGTTTTGAGGGTGGGTCATGGTTGGCTATGACTTTCACGACCTGACCGTATGGGTGCCATGGACCTTGTGGAAGCGATTTATTTGATCACCGCACCGTTTCCCGCGCAAGAGATGTTCGGCCTGTGCGCACAGTTACGCCGCGCTGCCATCTCAGTTCCGTCGAATATCGCCGAAGGCCAGGGACGTGGCTCTCCGCGCGAATTTCGCAAGTTCCTTTCCATTTCCAGAGGCTCACTCAATGAAGTTGAGACGCAGATTATCATTTCCGCGCGCCTGAAATACATAAACGAAGATACCGAAAAGCAATTACTCGACAAATGCCGTGAAGTGGCAAGACTCCTTAATGGCTTAATTCGATCGCTCGAAAATCGGGAATAGGCCGCCGCTTTCTACTGACTACTAACTACTGACTACCGACTACTACCCCATGCACATCGAACGTCATTTCACTGCGACCGAGGTTGTACGCGATGTGGTGATCGGCATGTCTGACGGACTGACGGTGCCGTTTGCTCTGGCGGCGGGGCTCTCGGGGGCGGTCGATTCAAACGCCATCATCGTCACCGCCGGGGTGGCCGAAATCGCGGCCGGTTCGATCGCCATGGGCTTGGGGGGTTACCTCGCCGCGCGCACTGACGCCGAGCACTATCAGTCCGAGCGCGCCCGCGAGCTGCGCGAGTGTGAAACCGTGCCCGCCATCGAACAAGAGGAAGTGGCCGAGATCTTCCGCGGTTACGGCCTGTCCGACGCTGAGGTCAAGCCGATCGTCGCGGCCATTAGCGCGGATCGTGACCGCTGGGTCGATTTCATGATGCGCTACGAACTGGGGTTGGAACAGCCTGACCCGACTCGCGCACGAACCAGCGCACTGACGATCGCCGTTTCGTACATCATCGGCGGGTTCATACCGCTCGCGCCGTACATCTTTATCGCGTCGACCCAAGGGGCGCTGTTGGCGTCCGTGGCCTGCACCTTGGTCGCCTTGGGAGTTTTCGGTTTCGTCAAAGCTCGCTTGACGGGGATCAGTCCCCTGCGTGGCGGGCTGCAGACAGTGCTCACCGGCGGTCTCGCGGCGGCGGCCGCCTTCGGCATTGCGCGGGCCATCGGCTGAGGCCTGCACCGCGGCGATTCCCTTTGTCCAAGACGGCTCCGCATCGCGTCGTCGCCTGACTATAATAGTCACGCGGCCGAACCGTTTGCTCCGCCGCAGCGCCATCGCCCGTCCCCCGTCCCCTGTCCCGTTCCGTGGAGTGACCGTTGTTTGCCGGACCAGTCTTCAGTCGCGAGGTGGTGAGCGCGCCTCGCCGGCCAAGACTGTATGTGGCCCGCGTGGCCTACGTGGGGGCCTTGTTAGTCTTGCTGAGTACTGCCTGGCAGGTGCTCACCGGCACGCAAACCATGCGCGACGCGGGGGATCTGGCCCGCTTCGGCGTGACTTCGTTTCAATTGCTCGCGCCACTGCAATTGGCCGTCGCGCTGTTTTTCGCGGCACTCACTTCGGCCGGCGCCGTCGCGGCGGAAAAAGATCGTCGCACGCTCGACTTGCTGCTGCTCACTCGACTGTCGAATGTTGAACTCGTGTTGGGCAAGCTGCTCTCCAGCTTGCTCGCAGTCTTGTCGCTGGTTTTGGCGGCGCTTCCCCTATTCATGTTGGTGACGCTGTTGGGCGGAGTCGCTTTCGTCCAAGTGGGCCGCGTCGTGGCTGTCGCCGCGGCGAGTGCCGTGGCCGCCGGCAGTCTCGGCACCCTGATGGCGTTCTGGCGCGAGAAGACATTTCAATCGCTGGCCACGACCCTCTTGGGGGTCATGTTATGGCTGGGCGTTGGCGAGGCGCTCATGCTCGGCGTTTTCGGCGAGGAGTTGGCCGGCACGGCCACTGCCGCTTGGGCTGAGGCGATCAGCCCCCTGCGCGCGACACTGGCCGCGACGCGATCCTTCACCGAAGCAGACGCGGTCCATGCCGTCCCCGGGGGATTCGCAAATCCCGCGGACCTGTACCTGGTTATCGCCACGGGGCTGTCGCTCTTGCTCAACGGCCTGGCCATTGCCTTGGTGCGCGTATGGAATCCATCGCGCGAAGCTCGTCCGACCATCGCTGAGGCGGAGGACGAAACGCGGCTGTCCGCCGCGGAGCACCATTGGCGACTGGCCGAGGCACGTGGAGTGGCTTCGCCAGAGATTCTAGTCAACACGCGACGCGTGTGGGACAACCCCATTCTGTGGCGCGAAGTGCGCACCTGGGCCTATGGCCGCAAGATGCTCTTGCTGCGGCTGGCCTACCTGCTGCTATTCGCGGCGTCGGCCGCGGCACTGCACTGGACGTTGTCCGCGCAGCGTTCGCCGTCGGTGGCGCCTGTAGCATCGGCGATCGTGCCGCTGTTTGTGCTCAGCCTGGTGCTGGTCAACGTGCAGTCGGTGACCGCGCTTACCGCCGAGCGCGATGCGCGGGCGCTGGACCTGCTGCTGGTCACCGACCTGACGCCGCGCGAGTTCATTTTCGGCAAACTGGCCGGCGCGCTGTACAACACCAAGGAGATGGTGCTGCTGCCCATGGTGCTGTGCGTTTACCTGGCGGTGGCCGAGCAAATCAGCATCGAAAACCTGGTCTACTTGCTGGTGGGCTGGCTGGTGATGGTGGCCTTTGTGTGCATGTTGGGCGTGCACTGCGGCATGAATTACTCCAATAGCCGCGCCGCGATCGCCGTGAGTGTAGGCACGGTGTTCTTTCTCTTTATCGGCGTGGCCACGTGCATGAGAATCATGGTGGCCTTCAGCGGCTCGTTCCAGTTTCAGCTGCAGCCGTTTTTGGCCTTCATGGTCGGCGGCGGCGTTGGGCTGCTGGTGGCCCTGGGCTGGCGAAACGCGTCGATTGCGATATGGATCGCCGCCTTCACTTGCCCCTTCTTCACCTTTTATGCGCTCACTAGCTTCTTGCTGAACTACACCTTGGCGGTGTTGCTGGTCGTCGGCGCGACCTACGGCTTTGCCACCGCGGCGATGCTGGTGCCGGCGCTGGGTGAGTTCGACGTCGCCACGGGGCGCACGACCGGCGACGACGGTTGATCGCCTTCGCATTGCGCCGCCGAGATATCTCGGCGGCTAACTAACGCGTGCGCGACCAGCGCGCGAGATAGTGAACGCACGTCCGCGGCCGTGAACTCACCGGCTATTAGCGGTGATATCCCAGCGACTTCACCACGGCCAGAATCTCGTCGTGCGTGATGTAACGACGGCGGTGCATCAGCTTGTACGCGTCAATCGCGTGAGCCAACTCGCGGCCATCGGGCGACAGCTCGTCGTGACTGTCGGCAAACTGGCGGCGCTCGCGCTCAGGAGGACCCTGGTACGAGTTGCTGTTGCGACGATCGACGAACGTGTCGGGCCCTGCAGTCAGTGCTTCGGGCATGCCCATTCCTGGACTCCTTGTACTTGTCCCGTGCGTGTTCCACAGCCGTGGCAGGTCGAAGTGGATCGTGCACCTGCACTTCACGGCCCGCGAAAACATACGTTGCGCACTTGACATCGTCAAAATCGTCAAGTGCGCAACTGGCACATGGGGTGCGGATATGACGATTGCAGCGGCCACAGGGCGCGCCACTTAGGTTTTTTCGCCAGGGACCTACCGTGTGCGCGGCGCCGTCTGGCCTGGCAGGCGGGTTAGCAGCGATTGGTAGCGGGGATTGCCGGGATCTCGCGCGGCCGCCTGTTCGAGTGCCATGCGGGCCTCGGTCGTGCGGCCGCGGGCCATTTCGGCTTCGCTGAGGTGATAAAGGCAGTCGGCATTGGCCGAGTCGCGGGCCAGAGAATGGCGATAACTCTCGACGGCTTCGTCATACCGCCCCAGGCCGGCATAAGCCTGGCCAATTTCTTTGAGCAGCTGCGGTGGTTCGTCTCCCGGCGAATGCTGATCCAAGAGCGCATGCAAGTTGGCCAGCGCTCGGTCCGGTTCGCCGGCGGCGAGATACGTTTGCGCCAGTTCATGCAAAATCTGCGTGTTCCGCGGATCGTAACTGAGTGCGCGATGCAGGTCGGCCAACGCTTGGCGATTGTCTCCCAAGCGGTGCATCACGCGGCCGCGCACCATCCAGGCATCCGGGGATTTTGGATCGAGGTCAATCGCCGCTTCGGCGTCCCGGCGGGCTTCTTCAAGGTGGCCTGACATCAGTCGAAACTCGGCCAGCCGGTCGAGCAAGCGCGGGTCCTCGGGCGAGTTCTTAGCCGCCTCGGCCAGTTGCGCGATGGCCTCTTCACGCGCCCCGCGATGCCACAAGGTCTCGGCGTATTGTCGGCGCGCGTCAACATCGAGTGGACAGGCTTCGACGGCACGAGCGAAGAGGGACTCGGCCGCTACCCAATCT
>CAMFLN010000433.1 GCA_945957305.1 uncultured Planctomycetaceae bacterium
TAGCGCCCGCACTCGACGTTGTAAAAGACTTGAAAAATGATCGCGATCGTGGCAATCCACATCAGGCCGCCGCCGTAGCGGGCGGTGATCTCGGGGCCAAAGAGCCATTCGCCGCCGCCAATCTGAATGCCCATCATGACGATCCCAGGACCGATGAAGCGCGTCCAGTGACGCCACGAAAGCGGCGGAGGCTCAGGCAACTCGGCGACGCTCCATGCAGGCAAGCATGTCTGGGGAATCTCGTCCGCTACCGCCGATTCGCTGGCCATGTCACGCCGCCTTGTGTGCTCAATCTCGGGTCTGCGCCGGATGTGCGAGAATCTTCGCTTGGTAACCGCTTTACTTCACGCCATTGACGACGTTCGGCAGCGGCTCGCCGCGAATGGCCTTCGCGACCAATCCGGCGGCCGTTTCTCGCAGCGTGCGCACGGCACGGACGCTGGCCGACGCGATGTGTGCCGACAAGAGGGCATTGTTCAACTGCAAGATAGGATCGCCGGCGGGAATGGGCTCGGGCGAATAGACGTCGAGTGCGGCAAACGACAGTTGCCCCTCGCGCAAGGCCGCGACGAGCGCCGCAGGATCGACCAGGTCGCCGCGGGCGACATTCACCAGGATCGCGCCGCGCTTCATCCGCGCGAGCGATTCGGCGTTTATCAAATTACGCGTCGTCGCCGTCGAGGGACAATGCAATGTGACCACGTCCGCTTCGGACAGCAAGTCTGGCAACGATCGTGGCGTGCAGCCGGCTCGTTCGACGTCTGAGCCTGAGACTACGGGATCGTGCACCAGCACCTGGCATTTGAAAGCCCGAAGCCGCGCAGCCACTTCACGGCCGATTCTTCCAAAGCCGATGACGCCGACTTTCAAATCGCGCAGGGTGCGCATTTCATCGAGCCCCGTGGCCAGCCCCCAGGTCCCACCATGCACGGCCGTCGAGTTGGCGACCACGCCCCGCGTCGAGGCCAAGATAAATGCCAGCGTCTGGTCCGCGACTTCGTCGATGCAGTAGTCCGGTACGTTGCAGACGGGAATGTTCTTTTGCCGCGCTGCTTCCAGATCGACATTGTCGACGCCGATGCCATAGCGAACGATGATCTTGGCGCGCTGGAGCGACGCAATCACTTCGCGATTCAAGGGGGCAAACTGCGTGATGATGAAATCCGCGTCCGACACAAGTTGCGGCAGGTCGGCCGCCGGGCGTTTCTCCTTCCATGCCACCAATTCGACGCCGAGCGGCTGCAGGATGCTGGTTTCGATATCGAGCGTGGGAAACGTGTAGTCAGTGACCGCGACCTTGGGCATGCTGAAAGCCTGAAAAACCGGGAAAACGGGCGTGATAAGTGGAGACGATGGTCAGATTGTATGACAAACAAACCTCCCCTTCCACTAGGTGCGCACCGCTTTTCTCCGGGTTGCGGCGGTCGCGTTTCCGGACCAGCTATTCGGCCACAAGTCGATACCCTACGCCCGGTTCGGTCAGCAAATAACGGGGGCGGGCCGAATCGACTTCGATCTTGTCCCGCAGCTTGGCCATGTACACCCGCAACGAGTGCGTCTCGTCCAAGCTGTCAGGTCCCCAGACTTCGTTGAGCAACTGGCGGTGTGTGACGACCTTGCCTGCGTGGCGAATCAGAGTCGAGAGCAGGCGGAATTCCGTAGGGGTGAGATGCACGGGATTTCCCTGTGCCGTGACCTGCCGGCTGCCCAGGTCCACTTTCAATTCACCAACTGTGAAGAGCGGCGATTCTCCCTCCCCTTGCCGCAGCACGTGGCGCAGGGCCACGCGGATGCGCGCCAGCAGTTCACCCATGCCAAACGGCTTGGTCAAGTAATCGTCGGCGCCGGCATCGAGCGCGGCCACTTTTTCATTTTCCTGGCCGCGTGCCGAGAGAACGATGATCGGCATCGTGGACCATTCGCGCACGCGCGCAATGATCTCTAGACCATCCACGTCAGGCAGCCCGAGATCGAGAACGATCAGATCCGGCTGCGAGCTCGTGGCGTACCTCAATCCTTGCTGTCCGGTCTCCGCTTCGAGGAAGCGATAGCCGTGCGCCGCGAGCGAAGCGCGCAAGAAGCGGCGAATTTCTTGCTCATCTTCGATAATCAGGATTTTCGGGCCTTCGGCAGTCATAGCGCCGTCACGGCGTTGAATGTTGTATTGCCCGATCTCGAAGCCGATGACAGCGCCTGTTCAAAGTGTGGTCGGTGATTCGACGCGCACTAAGGGAGGGGCCTCCCCCCGTGGCAACGTGAAACTCAGGCACGTTCCCCCGTCGGGCCGATTGCGTGCCCAGATTTTACCACCATGCAGTTCGACAATCCCGCGACATATCGTTAACCCAAGGCCAACGCCCGAGCCACTGGGCGAGCGAACCGAGCGATAGAACTTATCGAAGATATGTTCTTCCTCTCCCGGGACAAGTCCCCGGCCCCGATCGGCCACGTCGAACTGCACGTCCGTCCCCACGACAGACACCTTCAGCTCAATTGAGCCCCCTTCGGGAGTGGATTTCATGGCATTTTCCATGAGATTGATCAGTACCTGCTGGATCAGCAGAGCATCAAAGGGCACGAGTGGCAAATCGGCGGGCAGTTGCGTCGTCACCTGGTAACGCTGTAAGCGTCGTGCCAGTCGGTTCAAGACGATGCCGATCACTTCCTCCACAACTTGCCATTCTTTGCGGACTTGCAACGCTCCGGCTTCCAGCCGTGTCATATCCAGCAAATTGACCACCAGCCGATTCATCCGTTCCGACTCTTCGAAAATCGACTCGGCCAGTTCATGGCGTGTGGCCGTGTCAATGCCGGCATCGTCAGCGAGTGTGCTGCTGGCGCCGGCAATGGCCGCGAGCGGGGTCCGCAGGTCGTGCGAGACCGCGCTCAACAACGAACTGCGCAAGCGTTCGGCCTCGACCTCGAGCTTCGCTTGTTGAGCATCGCGTGCCGAGCGGATACGCTCGGCCGCCAAAGCCACCTGGCCGGCAAAGGTCTCGAGAAGCCGCAATTGATCTGTCGAAAGCAGCGGCTGGCTCGTCGGCTCCAGCGGTCGGATTCCTAAAACTCCGACGATCGCGCCGCGCGAGCGCAGCGGCACAAACAAAGACGAAGCCGAGGGGAGAGTGTCCGTGCCGCGACCGGCGCGCTCGCCGTTGTCGAAGACCCACTGCGCGACCCCCAGATCGTGATCGTTCAGCCTGGCCAGTGAATTGGGCATTGGTACGGGGGTCAGCGTGACCGGCCCGCGGCGTTCGGAGTCGGGAAAGGCGATAAAAACGTCGCTGGCGAATACGTCGGCGATGTGATGCGCAGCCGCGGCAACGAGTTCTTGTGTGGATTGGGCCTCGACGAGCTCACGGCTCATGGCATACAAGGCGGCAGTCCGCTCCTCGCGTGTTCGCGCCGAGGCGGCCTGGAATCGCACGTGCGCTGTCAAGGTGCTGATCACCAATCCTGTCAACAACATGACCGCGAACGTGATCAGGTACTGCGTGTCCGAAACGGCGAATGTCCATTGGGGCGGCACAAAGAAGAAATCAAACGCGGCAACTCCCAGCAGCGAGGCCACGACCGAGGGCCCGCGGCCAAATTGCACCGCCGTCGCCACGACTCCCAATAAATAGACCATGATGATATTCGCCAGCTCGAAATGCGGCTGCAGCAACCAGCCGATTCCCGTGGCCACGACCGTCATCAGTACTGCTGACAAATATCGCCATGCCGAGACTCTCTTTGCCGGGTGGGGACGATGCGCACGGCCCGCTTCTTCGTTATCGCCGCTGATCACATATATGTCGATATCGCCGCATTTGCGCGTCAGCTCATAGACTACAGAGCCGAAGAGCCACTCGCGCCAGCGAGGTCGTTGGGATTTTCCCACGACAACTTTCGTAACATTGCGTCGACGCGCATAGTCCAGCAACTCGTCGACCAGGTCGGCTCCACTGATGGTGGCGGTCTCTGCCCCCAACTCTTCGGCCAGGTGCAGTGTCTGCGCGATGCGGTCAGAATCTTGCGCATTGAGATGCGCGCTTTGCGCCGTTTCGACGTAAACCGCCAACCAGGGCGCATGCAAAGTCGTGGCCATGCGGCGCGTGGCGCGTACCAGTCGCGCCGAATGAGGGCTTGCCCCGACCGAGACCAGCAACCGGTCTGACGTCGGCCAGGTGCGTGCAACCGCGTGCAGGGAGCGATAGTCCTGCATCTGGGCATTGACCCGCTCAGCGACACGTCGCAGCGCCAGTTCGCGCAGCGCGATCAAGTTCCCTTTTTTAAAGAAACTTTCGATCGCCCGACTCGCCTGATCCGGCAGGTAAACCTTCCCTTCGCGCAAGCGTTCGAGCAGGTCATCCGGCGGTAAGTCGACAAGTTCGACTTCGTCGGCGGTATCAA
>CAMFLN010000434.1 GCA_945957305.1 uncultured Planctomycetaceae bacterium
CCAATGCGCAATTCATGCGCTGCTTGCGGCGCGCCTGGGGCGCCACCGTCGGCCTGCCGGCCGAGCGCTGGTTGCTCGAGATCGGCACCTGGCTGATGCGCAGTGAATCAGAATTGATCCTCAAGAGCCGGCGAGTTGTGCCCCGCCGGCTGCTCGAGTCCGGATTCGAATTTCGCTTTCCCACCTGGCCCGAGGCGGCGCGCGATCTCTGTCAGCGCTGGCGACGCGGCACGCTGATTAGCGCGCCGGGTCCTTGAAAATCCGTGCGCCGATCTGCTTCACTTCGTCCCGGACTTCGTTGCCCAGCTTTTCCATCGGCTTGGGCTCGGGTTTCGGCTCTTCGCGCTTTGCCTTGGCGGATGGACTGGCGAACTTCCTGGGCGCGTTCTTTGTTGATCTTCAAATGCGGCATCCAGCCATCCCAGTCGACCGTCGCGACGCCGGTGCCGATGAGACCGAGAACGATGGCGATGGCCAAGGGAGCGCCCCAGCGAGATGCTGCCACTTGACGCACCGGCGCTGGTAACCCGATCCCGGCAGTTGCGACGACTTGTTGTGCGACGGTCTTCCGCTTCGCTCTGGCCATGAATAAGTTCTCCGACAATTGCTGATCCGCAGCCAGCTAAGGAAAAAGAGCCGGCATTTTCGGGGAGCAGGTAAGTAACCGAAATCGCTCGCCGCGCCCAGACAGAATTCTGGCCGTGCCGCTCCTGATTACCTGGCGAGCTGATCGGCCTGCTGGCACGCCCCCGACAGCGTTTGCCGGAATGCAGTGCGTCGGGTACGATCGCATACTGCCGCCAGGCGAGGGGTTCAGCCCTGCTTTCGCCAGCAGCACACAATTCGGGGCGTAGCGCAGTCTGGCTAGCGCACCTGCTTTGGGAGCAGGGGGTCGGAGGTTCGAATCCTCTCGCCCCGATCTGACGGGACAGAAAGCCCTTCGACGAGAACGTCGAAGGGCTTTCTCATTTCGTACTCGAGACTTACGCCGTCGAGTTGCAAATTCAAAAACACGATATCGAGGATTTGTCGCTTCTCCGAGAAATCCGCCGTAAGCCGAGAGCGAAGCGAAAGCTGCCGCTGGTGGGGCTAGCGCCGCGGCAAGGAGCAACGGCGAAACTATCGCCAGTCGTTTCCCATCTGTCGGGGCCGCGAGACCTGCAACACCAATCCTTCAATCCGTAGGGCATACAATTACTCAGCGCACGACAAATGCGCTCAACAAACCATTTGACTTGGACTTACATCGTCGTGAGTGGGGACGCGCACTAGAATCGCTTAAGCAAGCCGAAGGCATACCAAACGATCATCATGGACTAATTGACGCCCTTGGGAATTACTGGGACGATCAAGGCAACATCAGAGGAAACCTCGCGGACTATATTCAGTGATCATGACTCAATCGACTTCCCGACGAACTCCGGTTGACCACCGCTATGCGACGTGCGATCGCACGTGTGCTGAGTTATTGATATATCCTGCGAATCATCGACACGAAGACATCACCAAAATCCTAGGTATCACACCAACGTCTGCGCAAAATCAGGGTGACAAGTTCTCCAATAGCATCGGTCGAATGAGAATCGCCAATGTCACGATGTGGGCCCTATCCTCGGAGTCGTTCGTCTCCTCAAAGGACTTACGAGCTCATTTGGATTGGCTTTTGGAGCGATTGTTCAGCTCGCGTCAGGCGGTGAAGAATTTGCAGCAACATGGCATGACAATGAGCGTGAATTGCCCGTGGTGGTCCCGTGGCGGCCACGGTGGACCGACGCTTTGGCCTGAACAAATGCAGCAACTTGCCGACCTGAACCTCGAGTGCTCCTTCGACGTTCAATTCTATCCCAGCGATGACGAGGAAGACGCAGCGAAAGGAGCTTCACAGCTGTGAAGCTGCCCCCCACTATTGAACAATTTCGATTCGGGAGAAATTGTCTTTTCGATCTATCTGGGTGACGGCAATATTGAGGCAACTATTTCCCAACACCCGCTCGCGTCAGACGGCGTTCCTGGCCGCACACCTTCTGCGGGGTAACATACCGGTCGATTCGGCCCCAATCGAGGTAAGTAAGCACACGACAGGACACAGCGCAACCATGCCGAATTTTTCCGCTGCCACCGTGCCGCGCGGGCGACTGGTGTTTCTCGCGCTAATCCTGCTTGTCACATGGCAGGCAGCATGGACCCGCACGGCCATCGCGCAGAAAGCCATAGCCGCGAAGGGCGACGCTCGCCTCGCTGCGGAAATCGATCAGGCCTTACAAGCAAAGATCAACGAAACCGGCGCGGTGGGCATGGCCGTGGGGGTGATTCGCGATCAACGCGTCGTCTTGATCAAGACCTACGGACTGGCTGATCGTGAGGCGAACACTCCCGTGACGCGCGAAACGATGTTTCGCTGGGCTTCGTGTTCGAAACCGATTACCGCCGTGGCCGCGATGCAGCTTGTCGAGCGTGGCGCGCTGGGGCTCGATGATGACGTGCGGCAATACGTGCCCGAGTTTCCTGAACAAGCCACGCCGGTCACTGTTCGGCAATTGCTGTGTCACCAAGGGGGCATCGTGCATTACAGCAACGGCCAGGTAATTGCCACGCCCGCCAACTACGACACGCCGCACCCGTTTGCTGATGTCGTTGTGGCGCTCGACAAGTTCAAGGCGTCCCCCCTGGTGGCGACGCCGGGCACTCGCTATTCGTACACCACGCATGGCTATATTCTGCTCAGCGCCGTCGTGCAGCGAGCCGGCAAGAAGCCGTTTGCCGAACAGATTGACCAGCGCATCATTAAGCCTGCGCGATTGCGCTCGTTGCAGCCGGATTACCAATGGGTCGAAATCCCGCACCGCGCGGTTGGATATCGCCGCAAGGGAGGTGAAGTCGTGCGCTCGGCCGACGAGGACGTCAGTTGGAAGCTGGGGGGCGGAGGATACATTTCGAATATCGAAGACTTTGCCGGTTTCGCCGCGGCGCTGCTGAACGGCGCCTTTCTCGCGCCGGCAACCTACGAATTGATGTGGACCCCGCAGTGTACTTCCGATGGGACCGAAACCGATTATGGCCTGGGGTTCAACGTGACGCGTCAAAAAGGGGGCCTGCGAGTTTCACACAATGGTTCCCAGGACAAGACGCGCACGCGCCTGGTCATCTATCCCGAAAAAGGGACCGGGGTGGTCGTGATGACGAACTCGGAATGGATCGAGCCGGGCGACTTTTCGACGGCCGTCTACAAGGTCCTTAAGTAGTCGGCCGCGCCCCGCGTCAGTTTACACTCCTTGCGGCCACTCGCGCGTCTCCACAAGCGATTCGCCGGTTTCGAGCAGGCTCTTGAGGCTCGCCATCAGGTGGGGCCAGCCTTGTGAAACCGCGTCGATGAGTTTCGACTTCGGTCGATCCATTTCGTGGATCAGCGTTAGCTTGACGGTCTCGCCGATCGGTTCCAGTTCGTAGGTCAAGCGCGAGTAGCCTTCTTCGCGCAACTCCGGCTTAAATTCGTTGCGCCAGATGAGCACCAGTCGTTTCGGGGGAACCGCCTCGACGACTTCGCCGCTGTCGGCCACGCGGCCGTCGGGGATCATGATGCGCCAAGAGGCGCCCGGCTGCCACGACGATTCCTGCACCGTGTTGCACCAGAACTTCCGTGTGAACTCAGGTTCGGTCAATGCCTGCCACAGCTTTTCGGGAGTTGTGCGGATGTAGGTAACGTAGACAAAGCGGGAATCAGCCATTGGTGTCTCCTTCGAGTTGCTGCTTGAGATCGGCCAGTGCCCGCAATCGACCGCGCTCGTATTTGCCGATCCAGCGATCGGCGATCTCGAGGATCGGCACCGGGTTGAGATAGTGCAGTTTTTCGCGTCCACGCCATAGCGTGGCCACCAGGTTCGCCGCTTCCAGCAGCTTCAGATGCTTGGTCACCGCCTGCCGCGACATTTCCAGATGCGTGCACAACTCGCCGAGCGTCTGCCCGTTGTCGGCATGCAATCGATCAAGCAGCTTGCGGCGCCCGGGATCGGCCAGGGCCTTGAACACTTTGTCCATGTCGGTGTTCATGCCGGTATTATGCAACCATTTGGTTGCATGTCAAGCGGCAGCTATTCGATCGATTCCTTCTTAGGTAGTGCTTCCAGCGAAAAGTCGTGCGCCGGATAGAAATGCAATGGGCTGCCGCACGGATGCAGCAGCCCAGTCGTTCGAACGAAGTGAGGTGAGCCTGCGAGGCCGGCTCGTGGAAATTTACCCCACCTGGCTCTGAGCGCCTTGGTCGCCGTCGCACAGATAAGCTTGCAGGCGATCGAATTCTTCGTGGCTCTTGAAATGGATCACGATCCGGCCGCGCCCCTTCGAGGACTCGCGGACGTCGACCTTCGTCCCCAGCGCCGTACGAAATTGTT